>CAYMFX010000018.1:0-27674 GCA_964389845.1 uncultured Ruminiclostridium sp. | reverse complement strand
GAGCGGGAGAAGATAGAGAGCGAGCTTGCCGACCTTATGGCAAAGATTCATGAGTATATGGCAATACTTGCGGACGAGAACAAGGTCAAGGAAATAATTTCCGAGGAGTTAGAGGTAATAAAGAAGAAGTACGGCGACGAGCGGAGAACCTCTATTGAAGACGTCAGCGGCGAGGTTGACATTGAGGACTTGATTCCCGTAGAGGAAAGCGTTATTACCTTTACAAACATAGGGTACATCAAGCGCCAGCCCATTGAAATTTATAATCTTCAAAGAAGAGGCGGCAAGGGCGTAAGCGGAATGAAGCAGAGGGACGAGGACTTTATCGAGGACTTGTTTGTCGCTTCAAGTCATGACGATATACTTTTCGTTACCAATATGGGAAATATGTACAAGCTGCGCTGTTATGAAATTCCCGAGGGAGGAAAGCAGAGCAGAGGCGTAAATATAGTCAATCTTTTACAGCTCAGCGAGGGCGAACAGGTTGCCGCAATGATGAAAACCTCAGACTTTGCCGAAAATAAATTCTTCATTTGTATCACTAAGCAGGGAAAGATAAAAAGAACTCCTCTTTCCGACTACAAGAATATCCGCAAGGGAGGACTTCGTGCCGTAGGGCTTGACGAGGGGGACGAGATTGCCGCCGCTTATCTTACCGAGGGGGACAGCCATGTTATGGTTGCCACAAGAAACGGCGCAGCTATCAACTTCCTTGAAACAGGCATAAGAAGTATGAGCAGGACGGCTCACGGTGTAAAGGCAATAAAGCTTCGCAAGGGGGACTATATTGTAGGCGCCTGCAAGGTTTACGATAAGAATATGACCATACTCACCGTTACCGATAAGGGCATGGGAAGGCGCTGTCAGGTCACAAGCTACCGTGTTCAGAAGCGGGGCGGCTACGGCATGCTGAATTACAAGGTCAGCGAGGAAAAGGGCTATGTATGTGGTATTCGTGCCTTGGGCGCCGATGACGATGTTATTTTGATAAACACGGACGGGGTTATTATTCGCATTCGTGCCAATGATCTGAGAGTAATGGGCAGGTATGCTACCGGCGTTAGAGTGATGAGACTGCAAGGCGACAGCAGGGTCGTTACCTTCACCAGAACCGAGCACGACGATAGTCAGGAAACCGAAGCGGTTGAAGAGGCAAGCGAGGAGGAGATAAAGGCAGCTGAGATTGAGGAGGAGAATGAGGTCGTTGAAGCAGCAGACGAATCCGAGACTAATGAGGAAGAAGAGGACGATGGGGATAATGAGGTTTAATATGAAAAGCGTTGTTGACAACATTTATAAAATTTAGTATAATGATACCACAAGAAAAATAAATTTCGTTTTTACAGAGCGGGGTTGAAAACTTCGCTCTATTTTTATTAATTTGTAACCTTTTTCCTTCTGAAAAGTTTTATAGGTAAACAGACGTAAAATAGGAGGGTGAAGAATATGAAGAAAAGAAAAATTGAGTCGGCTGCCGCCGTTATTTTAAGCTTAAGTATTTTAGCATTAGGCGGCTGCAAGGAGAGCGAATATATGTATAACAGTTCAAAGATTCCCACAATAGCTTCCGCAGTTTACCCCGATACAGCGAAATATCCTCGAGTTAATGGATTATTCTCGGAGGAGGTGGACGAGGAGGAATACGATAAATGGCAAAAGGAAGAACAAAATAGGCGTGAAGCAAGTCGGGAGCTTGAAAATCTCGGAACAGGCTTGACGGATTTTTACGGTAAAACTATAAATACCTTTTTGACCAACAGCAATGAGGAAAATCGCGTCTATTCCCCTGTGAATCTTTATTTTGCATTGGCAATGGCGGCGGAGATAACCGACGGGAAGACCCGAAACGAAATATCGGAGCTTTTGGGCGCAAAGGATATTGAAACGCTGAGAAAGCAGTCTGAGCTGCTTTGGAAATCAACTTACCGTAACGACGGAGCCACAACGTCGGTGCTTGCCAATTCGGTATGGCTTAATCGGGATATTGATTTTAAGAAAGATACCCTTGAAACATTGGCGGAAAAATATTACGCTTCAAGCTTTAGCGGCGATCCAAGGTCGGAGGATATGAATAATGCGCTGAGGGCTTGGCTTGATGCGCAGACAGGGGGGCAGCTTAAAAGTGCAGTGGAAAATGTAAAGCTCGACCCGGAGACAATTGCCGCTCTTTGTTCCACCGTTTATTTCAGGGCAAAGTGGGATTCGGTTTTTTCGGAGAATGAAAATGATTTTAAGCAGTTTCACTGCCCAAATGGGGATATGGAAAAGGAATTTATGAATAAGACCTTCCAATACGGTCCCTATTTTTACGGCGAGGATTTCGGCGCAATTTATTTGTACTTTAAAGTGGGCGGGGGAATGTGGATTATATTGCCCGATGAGGGGAAAAGTCCCGATGATGTTTTACAGTCGGGAGAGTATCTTCAGATGATATGCGACAGTGAAAATTGGCAGGGTTCTAAAAGAGTAAAGGTCAATTGTTCTTTGCCCAAGTTTGACGCAATGTCGGAGTTGGATTTGAAAAAAGGTCTTGAACAACTTGGCGTTGGGGAAATTTTTGATTTTGACAAGGCTGATTTTTCGCCTCTTAGTGACAGTGAGGCAATTGCCGTTACTGAGATTAAGCAGGCGGCGAGGGTTACGATAGACGAGGAGGGTTGTACGGCGGCGGCGTTTACGGAAATGATGGCTGCCGGAGCGGCTGTTCCGCCGGAGGACGAGGTGGATTTTGTGGTGGATAGACCGTTTGTGTTTG
The DNA here is from genome assembly GCA_964389845.1 of uncultured Ruminiclostridium sp. Lineage (GTDB taxonomy): Bacteria > Bacillota > Clostridia > Oscillospirales > Ruminococcaceae > Ruminiclostridium_E. The sequence continues at coordinate 24,919 of CAYMFX010000018.1, read as the reverse complement.
CGGTTATGGGGGATTGTGAGCAGCCCTTGTTTGTGGGCAGCGTGTATGAGCCGTAAAAAGTAAAAAATGAGCGGCGAATAAGCGTCTTGCGAAGCAGCAGAAGTTTTTCGCTTCCTTTTGTCACAAAAGGAAGTGGGGTGTGGGGTGAAACCCCACGAAGTGAGAAATTATGACCACAGAGAAGCGGGCGAAGCCGGCGCTTCGAGCGTTTTCCATTATAACGCCCGAAGCCTGGCTTCGCCGCTTCTTAGTGGAGCTTACTTTTCACTTTTGGGACTTTGTCCCAAACCCTACTTCCTTTTTGCAGCGCAAAAAGGAAGCGAAAAAAGCATTTGCGGCTTCGCAGGATGCGAACCTGCGGCTGCCCAAAGTGCCGACACGGATGTCGGCGCCCAAAGCAGACGCTTATTCGCCGCCTATTTTATTATTTTCCTAAATTTTTAATTTTTTCCAAATCACTTTTAGTAGTAATTTTAATTCCCCTTTCTTCCCCCTCAACAATCCTAACCCTAATCCCCTTCCTGTAAAACATTCCGCAAACATCGGTAGCCGCCTTTTTCTCCTCCTCCGTCATTTCCCCCCAGACATCTTTAAACAACCCCAACCTAAAGCACTGGGGCGTTTGAGCTAAATACATTTCACTTCTCGGAGGTGCGTCAACAATAAACCCGTCCCTGCACCTCAGCACCGTATCCACCGCCTTAACGCCTGTACCGCTTACCCCGTATTCCTCGGCGGCATTTGCACAGCGCTTCATTGTCTCAAGGGTAACGAAAGGTCTTGCCGCATCGTGGGTCAGCATTATATCATCATCTTTTGCATTGCACTCCCTTATTGCCGCCTCAACAAGCAATGCTACCGTTTCACTCCGCTCACTGCCGCCCTTTATAACGCTTATTCTTTCATCGGGACAAATTTTTCTGCAAAAAGCAATGCTGTCCTCGGGAACTGCAATGAATATTCTCTTAAGCTCCTTCCACTTTAAAAGCTCCTCGGCAGAATATGCAATCAGCGGCTTTCCGTTCAGCTCCGAGAATTGCTTAAGCGGCTCCCCTTCCCTTCTCTCAAAGCGGGTTCCGATTCCTCCCGCACATATTCCCGCAAAAACCATTGGTTGATTCTCCTGTCATTAAACGGACGCCTTCAATAACCTTGTTCGGAAAGGGTTTTTGAGGCGTCCTGAAATTTAAAAAATTATTCGTCGTTTGCACAGGTTCTGAATGGAGCAAGAGGAAGTCCGTTTTTTCCGAAAACAGTCACTTCACCGTAGTTAGTCCAATTGTATCTTGCGTACAAGGGTTCCGCTATTTCGGGAGTGGAGAGAAGTATGGTGTTTTCTTTTATCTCGGCGTTTGCGGGCATAAACTCCTTGTTCTCGCCGGCAAGCTCAAAACCTTTTATCTCTCCTTGAACCGTAAAGCCTTCACAGTGCTCAAAGCTTATTAAAATACCCCCGTCTGTTATTTCGAAGTCCTTGTAAATGGGACCGAAAGCCTCGTTTTTCAAATTATCGAAGCCGTAGAAGCCGTACAATGCCTGTAACGCAAGTCTGTGACCAATGGGAAGCTTCTGCTTAGGGTGTATCTCGTTAAACTCGCCTTTGTCAAGGGCAACGGCTATTCCTGTGTTCTTCACCGTCTTGAAAATGTTCATCTGCGCTTCTCTTATAACACACCAATGCTTCCAATCCTTATCGTCCTTATATCTGTGCATAGGCAGCTGCACAAAGAGGAAGGGCAGCTCTAAATCTCCCCAATCCTCTCTCCAGAGCTGTATAAGATTTCTGAACAGCTTAAAGTAGGTTTTAGGTCTGTGGTCGTCGCTTTCCCCTTGGTAGTAGATAAAGCCTTTAAGGGTGTAAGGGCATACTCTCATCAGCATTGACTCGTACAAAACGGTAGGGCACATAGGGTTAAATTTATTGCAGGGTCCGGGGTACAAATTCTTTCCCGCATACTCCTGAACCTCGTCCCATGAGCCGTCGGGGTGCTGAGCGTAAAACTCGGCGCTCTTTTTGTTCCACTCATCGTCGTATCTGCGGTAATCAAGCCATTCCTTTTCTAACTGCTTATCGGTTTTCCCTTCCGACTTGCTGTCCATATCGTTAAGGTACTCCCTTGTATCGGAATCCTTTTCAAGCGCTTCCCTGCTCATCCAATAGGAAGCGGAGGTGCCGCCCCAATTGCAGCCGATAATTCCTACCGTAACGCCTAATTTCTCGGCTAATTCTCTTGCAAAGAAATAGCCTACCGCCGACCAGCACTTTGCGTTTTCCTCAGAAAATTCAGACCAGCAGGCGTTATCTTCGCACTCAAAAAAATCCTTTTCTCTTATGGTTTTCTTTTGTGTATAGTAGAATCTTACATTGGGATTTTTGTCCTCGGAAAGGGCGCTTTTTTCGGCGCAGTTCTGAAGCTCCAGCTCCATATTTGACTGCCCTCCCGCAAGCCATACTTCTCCGTAGACCACGTTTTGACAAATTTTTTCTTCTCCCTGACAGGTCACCTTAAGAGTGTAAGCTCCGCCTGACTTATGAGGGGGCAGCTTGACGAGCCATTTGCCCTCCCCGTTTGCTTTTGCTGTTCTTGTGATACCGTCGATTTCGACGGTTATCCTTTGTCCCTTTTCGGCTTCTCCGAAGACAGAAACATATTTGTCCCTTTGGAGAACCATATTGTCGCTGAATATTGACGCTAATTTCATTATTTTTTGATTTCCTTTTATTATTTTATTATTATTTTTTTTGATAAGCTTTACCGATAATCAAGTCGAGATAGCATTTTTGCATTATCTTGTCAATCAGGTATTTCCAATGTTTTTATACATTTTTTTAAACAATTCTTCAAGGGCTGAAGCTCGTTTTTTAAATACCAATTATTCAAAGTAATATTAAACTCCTCCGCATTGTTTTTATCTATGGTCAGTATGCCGTTTCCCGATTCAATCAGAATTTTGCTTGTTATAATGGTAGAGGTTCGTTTGTTTCCGTCCCAAAAAAGCTGCTGTTTACAAGCGTAAGCAAAATAATCCAACGCTTTTTCCACAGGGTCGGTTATTTGCTTAATTCGCCCGAGTTGTTGCAGTACCTTCTCTTTTATCGGAATTGTTGGAGTAAAATCGCCGACGCTTACTGTTCCTGTTCTTAAAACTCCCCATTGCAAGCTTTCATTTTTGGAAACAAACTCATTGATTTTGCAGATATAATCCAAACTTAATTCTGCGTCAACAGTTGCAATACAATACTTCCATGCGTCACGAAGATTCAGAACAGTTTGAATATCATCTACAGTTATCCCGTTTACAACCGCTCCGTCTAAGATTGTCTGAGTCTGAGGGAAGGTCACGTTGCAGCCCTCAATATAAGCCGCATTATAAACCAATTCCACAAAGGTTTTCTTTGCCAAAAAAATATTTTGTTCTCTTGTAAGCATTATTTCTCAGCCTTTTGAATCAACAAATTAATATCTTCTTAAACCTTCGCCTATCACAGTCAGCAGCAGCCAGCCTACATTCCATGCGGTAATCATACTGTTGCTGATTAGCGGCATATTTCCCGTAAACGCCGACGCTGCGGCAAATACTATTCCCAATATGCTGCCTATCAGCATTATCCAGCTTCCGACGCCTATGTCCTTTATAAGCTTCTTAGCCGCCACCAGCGCCTTGGCAAAACCCGTGAATGTGCCGTTGCAGCTTACCGCACCGCTTCCTCTTGAAACATAGTGGGTAAATTCGTGATACTGCTCGTGCATACTGTAAGGGAGTATTCTGATAAGCTCGGGAGGTATGTCAAATACCTCGGCTATCTTAGCTACCGTGATTATTGAATCCGTAGTCTTGACTACTATTGCCATACCGTTATCTGTCAGCTCATGGAGCGCATTTTTGACCTCGGGGTTAGCTAACAGCTCCACAAAGAACATAATCACTATTTCCCCGCCTACCGACAGATAAATTGTCTCAATATTATTGCCTCCGTACTTGCTCAGCTTCTTCATATCGGGGAGCTTTATGTCGTGGCGCTTCATCTGGTCGCGGTTGCCCATTATCATTCTTCTTGTTCCGTACCAGCCCAACACACCCAAATTATCTTCATAAACGCAGTTTTCTACCTTGACCAGTATATCCTCCTTGTCATTTATCATATTTTTGAACATTCCCGACATTACCGAGCCGCTTTTTATCGCAAGGCTTGCGGCTAATATTATAGCTTGATCCAAGGCAATGTTGTTTATGGAGTTAGGCTGCTTGCAGTGCTTTATATTTGCGTATACCACCGAGCCGGGAGGGAACAGCAGCGACGCGTCTGTCAGTACGGAATTTACCTTTGAAAAATCCTCCGCCGCCTGATACCCCAATATCACGCTTTCGGTTTTCGCAAGAGCCAGTCCCGCTCTTGTAAGCGGAACGTTAATTACAAACATTATTGAGAAGGGCGCCGCCACCGACAAAATCGCCGTGAACACCGTCAGCGCATAATAAATATTATACTGGAATCCGTTTTCACTGCTTGGCAGAACAAAAGCAATTACGGACATCAAAAGCGCAGCGCCCAAGGAAGCGGGCACTAAATTTTTACACAGCCTGTCAGCCTTATCCTCGCAGTAGCTGCTTTTCAGGAAATCCGTCAGAAGCTCCGTTTTTCTCATAGCCGCTAAGCAGGGTACTTCGCTTACAACTCCTCTTGTCAGGGAGAAGGCGTGCTGGTCGTCCGCTATCGAGGCGGAATATTTTGCGCTGTCTCCCGAAATGAAACGGAAGTTTCTCTTTGCACGCCGTATCATAATAAGCTTTCCCAAGGTGTTGAACATCAGCCCTGTAATTGCCGCAGGAATATATATATAGGCATGACTTGTAAGAACGCTGTCGGAATTTGTTATATTAACCGCTCCCGAAATTATGGACATCAGCATTGTAACGGCGCAGACGCTGTCGCAGTCCGCCTTCAGCTTAAATATTTTGGCAATGCCGTTGGATATGACCGAGGAACAGAGGATAGCCATAACCACGCCTAAAATCAGGTTGTAGAACAAAAAGCCCTGCACGTCGTCACGTCTGTCCAAAAAAGTCACATTGTTGCCAAAGAAGTTGAAAACCATGCCGTTTCCCATATCGCCCATAAGCGATACGAAGGTCATAAATACGGAAACCGCAAAAAGCAGCAGTAATCGAATTTTTATAACCTTATGGGATTCGCAGAGATCCGCCCAGATCTGACCTGTGGAATCGTAGCTTTCAAAATCCTCGTCTTCCTTTTCGGCTTCCTCCTCGGAATCCATAACAAAATCCCGAAGCTTTCTCTTGGATTTTTCTTTGACCTCTGTGTCGGGAATTACTCCCGTTGCCATTATAATTTTTTGTCCGTCCAGATTAAGCTTTCCCGAGGGCGTTATTAATCCCGAATCCTGGTTAGCGGTCTGAGACAGCCCCTGGGTGCGTCTCTTTTTGTTTTCCTCCTCATGTTTTTTTGACAATGCCTGATTAAGCTTTGTCAGCAGTGCGTCGTTGCTCCTCTTTTCCTTTTCCGAAAGCTTTTTATCCGACTTTGCGGCTTTTTCGTTCTGAGGAATATATTCTTTAACCGGCGCAGTGGTTTCCACCGTAGGGGCGCTTGAAGCAAATACCTTTACGTCCTCGTCAAAATTATCCGGGTCGGCGGTACCCACAGGCATACTTACGGCTACATCGCTTATTTTAAGGTTCTCCGCCGTTTTCGCCGTTTCCTTTTTAGGATCAATATCTATCTTAGTGGTCTTGTCCACTAACTTCGGCTTATCCTTGCTTTTGCCCTTTGCCGTTGAGGACGCAAGCTGTTTAAGCTCGTTTCCCGCAATGCCCTGAGTGTCGCCGCCTAACGCCGCAGCCATATCCGCAGCCTTGCTCTTTACGTCGAAGGGGTTTATGGCGTCGATAAGCTCCTCGGGGTTTTCAAAGCTTTCCTCCGCTTCAAGCTGACTGTTGATAAGCCTTCTCTGTTCGGTGTTGTATTCCTGATTTTTCTGAGGCTTTGGCTCTTCCTTCTTTGTTTCCTTTTTTGCTTCTTCCTTTTTTTGTTCGTCCGAGGAGTCGGTAAGCTTTTTTGCAATATTCGCTATGAAATCCGTTTTGAATTTTTCTTTTGCTTTGGGAGCTTGGGAAATTTTTTCATTAGCTTCCTTTGAATCGGCGGGTTCGGGTGATTTGACCTGGGAAGCGGGTTCATTTTTGGACTGTTCCCTTTTTTCTTCCTTTTTTTCTTCCCTTTTTTCTTCCGTTTTCTGCTCCGCTTTTTGTTCTTTTTTCGGTTCTTCTTTTTTCTTTTCATCCGGTTTAGCTTCGGATTTTCCTATTATTGCGCTTATGCTTAAATCGGGAGATTTATTGTCCCTTCTTTTATCCTTGGAGGATTTTTTCGAAGAGCCTATTACCTTATCTATTTCATTAGCGGCGCCGATTATGGAGGTGACGCTGTATTCGTTTTCCGAGGCTTTTTTATTCTTATTGCCGCTATCGGGGGAATCGCTTTTATTTGCTTTTTTCGCATCTATCTCCGCAAGAATATTGTCAAGCGAAAAATTATCTGGCATATTGATCAATCCTTCCTTTATCCGTCTATTACCTTAGCCCGTTCTACATATTTTTTAAATTATGTTATGCAAGCAGTATAGCGTCTATCTTCTGTATTTAACTGCCTCGTATATCAAAATTCCGGCGCTGACCGAGGCGTTCAGAGAGTTTACATGACCGTACATATCTATCGACAGCACTTGGTCGCAGGTCTCTCTCACCAATCGGCTCAGCCCATAGCCCTCCGAGCCTATTACAAGACAGCAGCCGCCTTCTAAGCTGACCTTATGAAAGGGCGTTCCGTCCGCTTCCGCACCGTATATCCAGATGTTTTTTTCCTTAAGCTCCGAAAGCGTCTGAGCAAGGCTGTTCACTCTTGCAACCTTTATCCAGCTTGCGGCGCCCGCAGAGGTTTTGAATACCGTGGAGGTTAAAGAGGCGCTTCTTCTTTTTGTAATTATAACGCCGTCCGCACCGGCAGCTTCGGCGGTTCGTATTATTGCTCCCAAATTATGAGGATCCTGTATTCCATCGGCGGCAACTATAAATGGGGGCAGCCCCTTTTCCCGGGATACCGCTAAGATTTCTTCCACCGTGGAATAGCTTGCCGCCGCCGCAACAGCAGCGACTCCTCCGTGCTTTGCCCCCGATTCGGTCAAGGATTTGAGCTTTTCTTCCCCCACGTCCTTAACGACGATTCCCCGCTCCTTGGCAAGGGCAATGATTTTTCCCATTCCTCCCGCATTCCTTAAAATATATACCGAATCTATCTCCGTATCGGAAAGCAAAGCTTCTGTAACGGCGTTTTTTCCGTATATTATCTGATTTTCCGGTTCTTCGGAAGGGTTTTTCTTATTGTTAATGTTAGTAATTTTAGTAAACTCTTTCATAGCTGTTCAAAATATTATAAGTGTTCAAAATGTTCTCGAATTACAAATTTTAGAACACGTTCTTAATAGTGCCGTTGATTATTCATAGAACTTCTTTGAGAAAAGGGTCTCTGTGATTGTGAGGGCTTGTGAGGCTGCGACGGTCTCAGGGGCTGTGTGGGGCGCTTGTTGTTTCCTCCCCTTGCGGCGTTTCTGACAGCCTCGGACAGCTTGGAGCTTCCCACTCCTATGCCTAACACACAGGTGTTTTTAAGCTTCACATATTCGGTAAGAGGCTTTGCCCACTTTACATCGGTAAGCACTATAAGAGGTCTGTCGGCGGTTATTTCGTTTTCTCTCAAACGGCGGTAAAAGGAAATAAAGTTATCGGTGGTATCTCCGCAGTAAAAGACCGCAACAGATTTATTTTTCGGCTCGCTGAGGGTTTCCATTGCCGCATCGTAGGAAACGGTAGCCGAGGCGTTATAATCTCTCGAATAGAAATGCCGAAGAGCCAATTCTATATTTTCCGTGGTATTGCTGATTAGCAGAATGTCTGTCATAGCTGAAAGCTCCCTTCTGAAACCGTTATTTGTAGAACTTAACTAAATTTTTGCCTTCATTTTTTGAATACTCCATTGCCCTGTCCGCATAAAGAAGCATATCCTCATAGGAGTAATTCCATCTTTCGCTTTCGGTGGCTCCGGCATTAATAAATATATCGGGTTTATCCGCCGCTTCCTTCATCACGGTGATAAGCTTGTTCAGTCGGGATTCAATTTTATTTTCTGTATCAACCGTGGGGATAAAGCACATAATCTCGTTTCCCTGTATGCCCAACAGCCCTTCGGAAAGCTCGTTTTTCAGTGCGTAGACCGCCATTTGTATCTGAATGGGGTTAGAAGGATTGGCGGCAAAGCTGTAAGCGTTAAGTGACATATATGCAAGTATTCCCTTAGTTTCTTTTTTCATCAGCTTACTTATTTTTGCGTCAAAGGCGGGCTTTTTGTAAAGTCCCGTCAGCTCGTCGATATGCCCCTCCGCTTTAAAGCAGGCGTCCTCAACACGAGTTTCAAAATCGTCAATGTCAAAGGGAAGAGTTATTTCTTCAAATGTCTTAAGCTTCTTAAAGATGTGATCCCTTTCTTCATTATCCTCCGCCTTGCTCATAATCACAAAGGGGGGACATTCTTTTATTTTTCGGACAGCTTCCGCTATGCCCGCAGAGGATTTACCGTCGGCGTTAAGGAGGATAAGACCGGGTCTTTCCTTGATAACCGCATCTTCCGCTTCAACTTTGTTTTTTGCAAAAGAGACGGAGTATTCTCCCTCCGAATTTAATATTTCGTTTATAAGGTCTTTGACGCCCGAATAATCATCGATAATCAAGAGCTTATGTTTATTTGCCATTTTCATCTGTCCTTTCCAACCGGAAGCCGCATAGCGCCGCTATAAAAAGCGCAGCCGCAACAAAAAATATTATGGCGTGATTCGTTTGGCAATATCACAATTATAATATGACGAGTTGCCTTAAGAGTACACTTATCCATTATTAATACTATTATATCATATGCCGATACAAACTTCAAGCCGTTTTTGTTATACTTGACAAAAATATTTTTTACCCGACATTTTGCAGTCAACAAAAGAAAAAGCTAAAGTTTACATTTTTTCGGTCGATATAACAATTGAAAACCCGAAGCACCGAAATAGACTTTTTGAGGGTTTGGCTGTTTCCGGAAATTTCGGGTAACGGCGGAGGGAGCCGCCGGCAAAATCAAATGGGAAAGGATTGACCAATATGTATGGCGTAAACAGCGGTGTAAATTTTCCGAAAAATTATTACGGGAAAAACACACAACCGAAGGGTCCGTCAGAACAGCAAAAAGCTGCCCATACGAAAAGTAAGGGAAGAACGGACGAAATTTTATTCTCTGCAGTAACTTACCGCAGGAATAACAAGGTTACGGCGTCACTTAGCGACGATGCAAAAAGCCTCCTCTCCGAGCTGAGAGAAAAGTATAAGGGCTACGACTTCATGGTTGCGGATTTCGAGACCGATGAAGAAGCGAGCGAATTGCTTTCTCAGGGCAGGGGCGAGTATAATGTTTTGATTACACCGGAGCTTTTGGAGAAAATGGCGTCTGACACAACCGAAAGGGCAAAGTACGAGGACATAATTTCGGGAGCGGCAAGCCAATTTGACGCTATCGAAAAGGACCTCACCGAGGACGGCAGATCTATAGTCGACAAGCTTGGATTTACCGTTAAGGGAGACGGCACGGTAGATTATTACGCATCACTTGTAAACGGCGTAACCAGCGGGGGCAGCAAAACTGTCAAGGCTTCCCTTGTCACCGAGCTTTCAAGTATGGTGAACAAGCTTGCCGAGGAACGTGCGAAGGCTCTTGAAGAAGCAAAGAATAAGGATCCTGAAAAGACCTTAAGCAAAGAAGCGGCGGCGCTTTTATCCGAGCTGAGAGAAAAGTACAAGAACTACGATTTTATAGTAGGCGACCTCAGCTTAAGCGATAAGCTCAGCGGAAGCAGCGATGCCGAAATGACCGTTCTCATCACTCCCGATTTGTTGGAGAAAATGGCGGCGGACAAGAGCGTAAGAACCAAGTATGAGAATATCATTGAAGATGCGGCTGCCCAATTTGCGGATATGAAGGCTGACCTTACTCCCGAAGCCCTCAGCGGCATCGATAAGCTCGGCATTACCGTAAAGGACGACGGAGGCATTAGCTTCTACGCATTTTTAAGCTCGGGCTTTACAACGGCGGACGGCAAGAATTACGTTGACGCAGAATCAACCAAAGGTCTTGTAGGACTTATTAACAGCCTTGCCATTGACCGCACTCCCGATAAGGAGGAGGACAGCAAGCCCGTAGACAAGGAAGCCGAAAAGGAGAAGTCGGTGCTTCCTCCAAAGAGCTTTGAAAAGTACCGGAAGGAAAAAGAGCCTTATTCAACCGAGGAGGATTACGGTAATTTGCCTCCCGAAAGCTTTGAGAAGTACAAAAAGGAAGAAAATCCCTATTCAACCGAGGAGGATTACGGCACTCTTCCCCCCGAAAGCTTTAAAAAGTATCAGACTGAAGCGTCGGCAAAGGAAGACCCCGGCAGTGAAATGAATTTCAGCGTTTGATGTACATTTCATTTCAATGCTCCTTTTAAAAGTGAAATACAGCCGCTGTTGATTTTCCTGTTTTGACAGGAGGATTAACGGCGGCTGTTTTTTGCGGCTGCGGCTTTATACTAATTCCGTATTATGTTGCAAATAGTACATCGCTTTCTGTGTTTCGATTTCTGCACGGAGTTCTTCTTCGGTCGGCAGATACAGCTTATACTTTGAAGCAAAAAGCTGTTCATTGCCGTGCATAACAGAATATCTTGCAATATCTTCATCTGTATCGGAACAAAGAACAATTCCGATTGTCGGATTATCATCTTTACTTCGTTTGAGTTCATCATAAATTCTGATGTACATATCCATCTGCCCTACATCCTGATGAGTGATTTTCTCTGTTTTAAGGTCAATCAGAACAAAACACTTGAGAATATAGTTGTAAAAAACAAGGTCAATGAAGTAATCCTGTTTCTCTGTCTTGATGTGCTGCTGTCTTGCAACAAAGGCATATCCTTTGCTGAGTTCCATAAGAAATTTCTGAATATTTGAAAGAATACTTGTTTCAAGTTCGCTTTCCGTAAAATCCATGTTTGGTGAAAAACCTAAAAATTCAGCTATTACAGGATTCTTTATAAATTCCAGCTTGTCGATTTGAAAATCGGAAGTAAGCTGTTTCATTTCATTCTCAACAAATTCCTTGTTTTGTGTCTGCAACATACGGTAGTAATACTGCGATGAGATATTTCTTTGTAAAGTACGGACACTCCAAGTCTGCTCCAAAGCTTCTTTTTCATACCAATCACGGGCAGTCTTATCCTCAACCTGTAACAAAGTTCTGTAATGTGACCATGTGAGAAGCAATACAGATTTTCGACACGCTGTGTCGAAAATCTTTGGGAATGATTTATAAAACTTCAAAAAATGATAGAGATTGCTTTTGTCATAGCCTTTTCCGTAAAGTTCAGTAAGTCCTTTTGAAAGCTTTTTAATCACTTCTAAGCCATAATCAGCACGATTTACCCCGTTTAATTCTTCGCTTGCGATTCTGTATCCTATCAGCCAATTACGCTGAACAAGAATTGTGTTTACTGCCTGATGTGCGGTTTTTTGAGAGTTCTCAATAATTTTTCTCATATCATTCATGATGTCATCTGTTTTAGTAAAATTGTTCATAACATCATTCTGTCTGATATTAACGATATTATCCATTGGTTTCTCCTTATTGAGAAGTTTTTTCTATAGTATAGTATAAATCGTTCATTTTTTCAATAACCTTTTGGCAAAATTTCCTAAAGGGTAAACTTTTTTATGAACCATACGAATTTTGTACATAACTTGACATTGATTTAAGCAGGCAATCGCTTAAAGCCCACGGCAGGCCATTTTTCCTTTTTTAATCTGCTTTTATAAAATTTCCCCCCATTTTTTGTGCAAAAAAACGAAAATTTTTTCATTTCCCGATAAAACGCCTTGCAGATAATTACATATTTAAATTGCCGAAAAAATTAAATGTAATCCTTTACACTAAATTGTACAATATCTTGTAGGGTTTGGGAAAGGAGTTTCAAGATATTCAAATTTTTAGGGGTTGACATTGATAATCTTTTGTCGGAAGCAGCGGTTTTTGGTAATATTGCAAACAAATGCACCCAAAACAAAAAAATTTTTATGAAATCTTGACATATTGGTTTTCATTTGTTATAATGAAGTATAGCTTGTGAAAGCTATGTGTATTTTGTGTTCCAAAAAATCGGAAATATAAACAAAGGCGGCTGAGTCCGAACGGGGACGTTTTCAAATTTTGCCGCTGAAACAATATCAAGGATAAGATTTACATATGTCAGTTTTATTGAAGGCGGAAAACATTTCAAGACGCTTTAAAATAGGCGACGGAAGCATTGTAAACGCCCTTGAGGGCGTAAATTTAGACGTGGAGAGCGGTAAGCTCGTATGCTTAAGAGGTCGCTCCGGTTCGGGAAAAACCACTCTTATAAATATTTTGGGAGCATTGGACGCTCCCGATGAGGGAACCGTTTGGTTCGACGGAGCGAATATTACCGAAATGAACTCCTCCCAATGGGATAAGCTCAGACGGCATCAAATGGCGTTTGTGTTTCAGTCGGTGGCTCTTATTTCAACGATGACCGCTTATGAAAATGTTGAATTTGCTCTCAGATTGGCGGGTGCGCCCTTAGGTCAAAGGAGTGCGAGAGCAAAGGAATGCCTTACTCAGGTGGGCTTGGAAAAGCGTATGTATCATCGTCCCGGAGAGCTTTCCGGCGGAGAACAGCAGAGAGTGGCTATTGCCCGCGCCGTTTGTCACAGACCTAAGATAATCTTTGCAGACGAGCCTACGGCAGCTTTGGACAGCGCTACGGGACTTGCGGTAATGAAGCTTTTCAGGTCGTTTATAAAGGAGAACGACTTAACGATAGTCATGACTACTCACGATGAAACAATGATGGATTTAGCAGATGTGGTTTACGGGTTAGAGGACGGAAAAATTGCTTCTAAGACCGTTAATGAAATAGACGCCGATTTTTAGCAGGAGGTCAAAGGGACTTTTTCGCAGAATCGGCAGGGTAACGGAGAGTGATGAATAATTGCCGAAAAATGTTCTTCTTGCGCCGCCGGAGACGGTTATGGTGCGGTGCGAGAACCTTGTTAAAATATATAAGTCCGAGGGCGTTGAGGTAATGGCGCTCCAAGGGCTTGACCTTACCGTTGAGCGAGGGGAGCTGATGGGAATCGTCGGTTCTTCGGGTTCGGGAAAGTCCACGCTCCTCAATATGTTAGGAGGACTGGATAAGCCGTCGGCAGGCTCACTCTTCGTCGACGGAAAGGATTTGCTGAAATTCGGTGCGGCGGAGCTGATTTCATATATGAGGGACACGGTGGGCTTTGTGTGGCAGAATAATGCGCGAAACCTTATCCCCTACCTTACCGCCGAACAGAATGTGGAGCTTCCCATGCTGCTCAGGGGCGCAAAAAGCCGAAGGCGGCAGGCGGAACGGTTGCTGGATATGGTGGGACTATCCAAGAGAAAAAATTCGCTTTTGGCTCAGATGTCGGGAGGCGAGCAGCAAAGGGTGGCAATTGCAATAGCTCTTGCCAATAACCCAAGGCTTCTTCTTGCAGACGAGCCTACGGGAGCGGTAGACACTAAAACGGCGGCAATGGTGCTTGACGTGTTCAAAAGGCTGAACAAAGAATTGGGAGTAACAATCATAATCGTTACTCACGACGTCAAGCTGGCAAAATCGATAGACCGAGTTGTCTCAATACGTGACGGAAAGACCGCAACGGAGATGATACGAAAAAAATCTCTCTCCGACATAGCTTCTCTCGATTCCCTTTCGGATAACGAGGCTCAGGAAGAGCATGAAGCGGCTCAGGAGGAATTGGCGGTTCTCGACAGAGCGGGACGTCTCCAGATACCCAAGGAATATCTTTCCGCAATGGGTATAAAGGGCGGAGATAAGGTTAAGGTCGAATTAGAGGAAAGCGGCATTCTTATAAAGCCTCAGGACGGCTGAGCTTTCCTGTAATCCGTTTCAGGGCGGATAAAAAATCTCTTTAACGACAAGGTCGTGGAATACATGAGAACAAGTTCTCAAACCAAATTCATCAAGAAAGGTGGATAAAAAGTTGGCAAGCATGAACATCAAACTGAAAAAGGCGCTGTCCATCGTTGTTGCGGCAAGTTTGCTTACGGGCAACTCCGTATTTGTTAAGGCTGAAAATTCCGAGGGCAGCGGCGACCGGCAGGATTCTTCAATTAACGAATCCTTAGTTTCCGGCATAACCCGTGACGATACCTATGCAAGTTATTTTAACAAGCATACGGACGCCCAGTATCCCGACGCCGAGATTCTGATAAACGCTAAGGATTATATCGGCACAAAGGCGGACGAACGAGGAACCGAGCCGGAGATTGAGGTCAAGGAATTCGAGGGCGAAAGCGATGTTGTTGTCTGGACAAATCACGGCGGTACAATTGAGTACGAATTTGACGTTGCTCAGACCGGTCTCTATAACTTAGAAATGTTTTATTACACCATAGCAGGCTCTAATACGGTTGTTGAGGTGGCAATGAAGCTCGACGGCGAATATCCATTCTCCGCAGCAAAGACCTTTACTCTTGACCGTTACTGGAAGGACGAATCCGCAATATCTCAGGATATTCGCGACAACGACGTTCGTCCCGGACAGGTTGAGCATGATATGTGGGTAACATACCCTATTAAAGATAAGGAAGGACTTTTCAACAATCCTTATTTCTTCTACCTTGAAGCAGGCAAGCACACCCTGTCCGTAACGGGCATTAAGTGCAACATCGGCATCAAGAGCTTAACATTTAAGAACTACGACGAGGTTCCCGCTTATGAGAAGCCTTCTCAAAGTGACCTTGACAATACTCCCGCTCTTACAGACGAGAACTTTATCGGCACTGACACTGTTTTCGTACAGGCTGAAAACAATCTTTACAAGACCGCTTCCACCCTTTACGCTACCAATGACAGAAACGAGTGCATGGTAAGCCCTTCTCACCCCACTAAGCAGAGATACAACACAGTTGGTCAGGCTACCTGGAACAAGTCCACTCAGGCTATCACCTGGGAATTTACAGTACCCAACGACGGATACTACACCTTCAGCTTTAAGGTGAGACAGAACCAGATGAGAGGCTTTTACGCCAACCGCCGCATTTATATCGACGGCGTTGTCCCCAACACTTATTATGACGACGTAATGTTCCCTTACAGCAATAACTGGTACGCACAGGGCGTGGAGGACGAAAACGGCGAAAAGGTCTACGTTTATCTTACCGCAGGAGAAAAGCATACCATTACAATGGAAGCTATTCCCGGCGACATCGGCGAGATTATGCAGCGCCTTGACGACATCGTATACGAGCTTAACTATTATTACAGACGTATACTGATGATTACCGGACCCGAACCCGACCAGTACACCGACTATAACGTAGATATAGTTATCCCTAATCTTCTTGACGAGTTCCGCAGACTTAAAGACAGACTTTATGAGGAAAAAGCCAACATTGAAAAGCTTGGCTCAGGCTCCGAGGCTTCTACCCTCGAAACAATGGCGGTCGTATTGGATCGCTGTATCGAAAAGCCCCGTGACATTCCCGCTACGGCAGGCACCCTGAAGGATTACATCGCTTCCCTCTCCGCCTGGATGAGAGACTACCGTGACCAGCCCCTTGAAATGGACTATTTTGAGGTTATGACCGTTCACGAGGAGCCTTCACGTGCTACCGGCAACTTCTTTGAGAACTTGGTATTCGGCTTCAATGCCTTTATTGGTTCATTCTTTGAGGATTACAACACCATTTCCGAAAATGCCACCGACACATCCCTTAACGTATGGGTAGGCTTGGCGAGAGACCAGGCTATTGCCATTAAGGAGCAGGTTGACAGCGACTTTAATGTAAATTATGAAGGCATCAGCGCTTCTATCAACTTGGTTGTGGGCGGTATACTTGAAGCAACATTGGCGGGCAAGGGTCCCGAGGTTGCCCTCTTTATCGGCGGCGACTTCCCCATTCAGTTAGCGGCTCGCGATCTGCTGGTTGACCTTACCAAATTCCCCGACTATAACGAGGTGGTGCAGAGATTCACGCCTAACATCACCACGCTTTATTCCTACAACGGAGGAACCTACGGACTTCCCGTTTCACAGACCTTCCCGATGATGTTCTACCGTACCGATATTTTAGAGGAGCTTCAGATTGAAGAGCCGCCTCAGACATGGACGGAGCTGATAGACATTATCAACATATTCCAGCGTTCATATCTCGACGTAGGTCTTGTAACTCCTGCGGCGGTAACCACAAGTTCGGTATTCGACCCCGGCGATACATTTGTAATGCTGATGCTCCAGAGGGGACAGAATATTTACACCGACGATTTAACTCAGACGACCTACGACAATGAAGCAAGCCTGGAAGCGTTTGAAATGTGGACCGACTTCTACAATGTTTACGCACTGGATCAGACCTATGACGCATTCAGCCGTTTCAGAACCGGTGAAATGCCAATACTTATCCAGAATTACACCTTCTACAATCAGCTTTCCGTTTCTGCTCCCGAAATAAAGGGACTTTGGGATTTCACCCTTGTTCCCGGAACTCCTCAGGAGGACGGCACAATAAATCACACCGTAAACTCCGCTACATCGGGCGCTCTTATCTTTAACAAGGTTTCTAACCAGAATGCAGCCTGGGAATTTATCAAGTGGTTCACCTCCACAGATGTTCAGGTTGAATACGGCAGAACCATTGAAGCGCTTATGGGACCTATGGGACGTTTCGATACCGCAAACGTTGAAGCGCTTAAGCTTCTTCCCTGGTCAACCTCCGAGATGGAAAAGATTTCTTCTCAGATGAGTCAGACTAACGAGGTTCCCATTATACCCGCTTCCTACGCTACCACCCGCCACACCAAAAACGCATTCAGAGCGGTAGTAAACGAAGGCAACAACGCAAGGTACTCGCTTATCACTTACAACCGGGACATTAACGCCGAGATTGAGAGAAAGAACGAAGAGCTTTCTACCTTCAAGAAGTAAAGTACCGATTAATGAGAAATAATCCCGTAAAATAAGAAATAATCCTTCTTCCCTGTCTCTGCGGCGGGGAAGGGAGGAAAATTTCAAGCAAGGAGGAATTCGATTGGCAGCAAGGTCAAACACGGAGGTTATACATATCGAGGACAGTAAGTTCCGTTATACCCTGCGTGAAATGAAAAACAGCAGAGGCTTGTATCTGCTGATGGCACCGTTCTTTTTACTGTTTGCAATCTTTACCTTTGTACCTGTTGTAATGTCCCTTCCTATGGGCTTTACCAACTTCAATATGGTACAGGCGCCTCAGTTCATAGGGCTGAACAACTTCTACGCCCTGTTTCTCGAGGACGAGGTTTTCTTGAAGGCAATTCAGAACACATTGATATTCGCAGTAGTTACCGGACCTATAAGCTACGTTCTGTGCTTCCTTTTGGCGTGGCTTATCAATGAGATGCCCGGCGCACTGAAAACTATCTTTACTTTTATTTTCTACGCACCTACTCTTGCAGGTAACATTTACACTACCTGGCAGCTTATCTTCTCAGGAGACACCTACGGAATCGCCAACGCATACTTGATTAACCTCGGCGTACTTCACGGGGCAAGACAGTGGCTTACCGACGCTAACTACATTTTCGGCGTTGTAATCATTGTTCAGCTCTGGATGTCTCTTGGCGCAGGCTTCCTTTCACTTCGTGCAGGTCTTCAGGGTATTCCGAGAGACCGTTACGAGGCGGCGGCGGTTGAAGGCGTTAAAAACCGTATGCAGGAGCTGTTAATGGTAACAGTTCCCGCAATGGGACCTCAGATGCTGTTCGCAGCGGTAATGCAGATCGTATCTTCCTTTACCGCCGGCGACGTGGGACGTTATTTGACCTCCTTCCCTTCCACCGACTATGCAGCTCACACCATTATGACCCATGCTTATGACTACGGCTCAATTAGATATGAGATGGGCTACGCTTCGGCGATATGCTTTATCCTGTTCGGCGTAATGATTTTAGCGAACTGGGGTATTAAGAAGATATTGGGCAGATACCTTGATTAGCGGAGAGGAGCTTCTCCTATCGAAAAAATAAATAAATCGAAAGGACGGTAGTCATGAGGGCTAAAAAATCCAGAAAAAAATACGGCGGCTCAAGGGGCGGCGATATAGCGATTTTTATATTCCTTGCACTTGTGGGAATATTTATGCTGTTCCCGATTTATCTGTCGGTTATTCAGTCTATAAAGCCTACGCAGGAGCTGTTCCTGTTCCCGCCTAAGCTTTATGCAATAGCGCCTACCGGTCAGAACTTCGTAGACCTTCTGAACACGGCGTCTAATATGTGGGTACCATTCTCAAGGTACATCTTTAACTCAGTATTGGTAGCGGTAGTAGTTACGGCTTGTCAGATTTTGTTTTCGTCATCGGCGGCGTACGTTCTCGCAAAGGGCGTGTTCCCCGGAAAAAAGGCGCTTAACAAGATAATCGAGCTGGCACTGCTCTTTACCTCCACCGTAACCTTTATTATGCAGTATATGGTAATGGCAACCATGGGTATCATCGACACCTACTTTGCAATAACCCTTCCTTATATTGCAACTCCTATGGGACTCTTCCTTATGCGTCAGTTTATGGGACAGATTCCCGACGCAATAATCGAAGCCGCCAAGCTTGACGGCGCAGGACACCTCAGAACCTGCTGGCAGGTGGTAATGCCCAACGTTAAGCCGGCTATAATGACGCTGATGATTTTCGCATTCCAGGGCGCATGGCAGGTTACCGGTTATTCCTTTATCTACAGCGAGGAGCTTAAGCCTCTCCCCACCGTTATGCAGCAGATTTCCTCGGCAGGTATCGCCCGTGCGGGCGTCGCGGCGGCGGCTGTTGTAATAACAATGATTCCTCCCATCGTAATATTCTTCTTCTGCCAGAGCAACGTTATGGAAACCATGGCGTCCAGCGGCTTGAAGGACTAAGCGTTTTCGGGATAACCCAAATTAATCAGGAAAGGAATGAATATCAGTGCCGTTACTTAAAAAGATTGTTTCGTTTACAGCGGCGGGAGCTGTGGCAGCCTCCGCATTGTCCGCAGCGGCCTTTGCAGACGAATCCTACAACGGATATAACTATGACTGGTGGGCAGACCCTGTGCCTTCTCAGAACGGCTATGTTGTACACAACGTGTATACCGGCTATGACTTAGGTCTTGATACGGGCTTCGCAGAGCTGAATGATATGTTCGTTGACAACGAGACCGGAAAGTTTTACATTGTTGACACAAATAACAACAGCATAGTAATCACCGACGAAAATATGGACTCCGCCACCGTAATGACAGAGTTCAAGTACGGAGAGGAGTGCCCCGAAAGCGAGAGCCTTGTTAAATCCACAACTCTTAATAAGCCCAAGGGCATTTTCGTAACCCATTACAGAGGAGAAACCTTAATTTACATTGCCGACTCGGAAAACTCACGAGTTCTCGCCTGCTACGAGGACGGAACCATTTTCTTCGAGTATACAAGACCTACGGGAGACCTTTACAACTCGGAGACCTCCTTCCGGCCCGACAAGGTGGTAGTTGACAATGCGCTTAACGTTTACGTCGTAATTCCCGCTATCACAAACGGTATGGTTCAGTTCAGCCGTGACGGCAGCTTCAACGGATACTACGGCGCTAACCGTGTTGAAACTACTGCCGAGGTATTGCAGAACGCATTCTACGGCTTGTTTATGACCCGAGAGCAAATGCAGAAGAGAAGACAGTCGGTAGCTATCGAAATCGCAAACTGCGACATCGACGACCAGGGCTTTATTTACACCGTAACCTCTTCCAAGAACGCCAACAAGGACGTACTTAAGAAAATGAACCCCTCCGGCGAAAACATTTATCTTAATATGGGCTTTGACAATATGCAGTTCGGCGACTACTCCGTTTATTACAACGGAACCACCTACGCTTCATCAATGGACGACGTTGAGGTTGACGAAAACGGAAACGTATTCCTTCTCGACTTCGCAGAAAGAAGAATTTTCCAGTATTCCGACGAGCTTGACTTAGAGTTTATTTTCGGCGGCGAGGGAGTACAGAAGGGCTTGTTCACTTCTCCCACAGCCATTGAATCCTATAACGGAAGAATTTATGTAACCGACGGACGTAAGAATTCCATAACGGTATTTAAGACCACCGAGTTCGGCGAAATGGTTCACGGCGCAGTCGAGCTGTTTAACAAGGGTCTTTACCAGGAGGCTAAGGAGCCTTTTGAAGAGATCATTCTCAGAGACGCCAACTATTGGTTCGCCTACATCGGTCTCGGCAACGCTTATTACAGCATGGGCGACCATGAGACGGCTATGGAATACTTCTATATGAACAGCAGAGGCGGTTATAACCGTGCGTTCAAGGAGTACCGCATGGAAGCTATCAGAGAATATTTCAACATATTTATGATAGTGGTGATCGTGCTTATCGTACTGCTTGTTGTACTGTCCAAGGTGAGAAAGCTTCTGAAAAAGAAAAAGGCGGCAAAGGGAGGTGGCGCAAATGCGGTTTGATCTTGATCTTCCGGCTTGGAAATGGCCTTTCTATGTGGCAAGACACCCCTTTGAAGGCTTCGAGGACGTAAGGTGGAAAAAAGCCTACAACAGTAAGGTCGCCCTTGTAATCGTGCTTTGCTTATTTATTGTAACGGTTGCGGCAAGGCTTATGACGGGCTTTATCTTCCAGACCAACTTTGAAAAGGTATTCAATGTCGTTCCTCTGTTCTCCAGCTCCATTATCATTTTCTTCATCTGGGTAGTGGGCAACTGGTCCCTGTGTACGCTGTTTAACGGCGAAGGAAAAATGCAGCAGATAATGTGCGTAACGGCATACTCCTTAGTACCCTACATTATCTCTCAGGTAGTTTACATTTTCGCCAGCAACGTGCTTACAAGACAGGAGGGCACAATCCTTAACTTTATCTCCTACTTTGGCTTGGTTTGGTCGGCGGTGCTTATCATCTCGGCAATGAAAGCGGTTCATCAGTACACAATGCCGAAAACGATACTTGCGATAATATTTACCGTTGTGGCAATGGTAATTATCATTCTTGTACTGATACTTCTTGTATCGCTGTTCCAGCAGGTAGTAATGTTCGTTTACTCGGTATACACCGAGCTTATGTACAGATTCAGTATGTAGAGCTTTACAAATCTAATCACCGTGTGAGATGCGGCTTCACATTGCTGCATCAAATGCGGAGGAAGGAATGATTTCATAAAATGCTTAAAT
Organism: uncultured Ruminiclostridium sp.; assembly: GCA_964389845.1. Classification (GTDB taxonomy): domain Bacteria; phylum Bacillota; class Clostridia; order Oscillospirales; family Ruminococcaceae; genus Ruminiclostridium_E. The sequence continues at coordinate 3,524 of CAYMFX010000018.1, read as the reverse complement.
TTAAAAGAAAGCTGTTGGCAGCAATTCTTGCTTCATCTATCGTGCTGAGCTCCGGTGTTGTATGGTCGGAAGGCGCTGAAACTACCCCTGCCGAAACAACGGCTCCAAGCGAAGCGGAACCCGGTCAGACCGAGACCGGCGGCGAAGCGGGAGCAGGCGAGGAAGAGGTAAAGCCTGTTACTGAAGAGGAAGCCCTCAGCAAGATGAGAGAAGTTGCCAAAAGTGACAGCCTGACGCTGTATTTTAACGATGAATCGTTGATTTATGCGGTCAAGAATAATAAGAGCGGGTATATATGGTGGTCGACACCTTATGATTACGAGTCGGATCCTGTCGCCAATACTCTTATGAAGAATATGATGGCTTCCATGCTGTCTTATATTCCTCTTGACGCAGAAAACAACACAATGGTAAGTATCAACACCTATTCCTACGAGGCGTGCGTACTTAAAGAAAAATTCCAGAAAGAGGACATCGAAAACGGCGTAAAGATAACATATACCTTTAATAATCACAGCCTTCAGATTCCTGTTTCCATCGTTCTCGACAACGATAGGCTCCGTATCAGAGTTCATACCGACGAAATATTGGAGCATATGGACGAGGACGCTAAGGCTTACGAGCTTATTACCTTTAACCTTGCGCAGTCCTTTGGGGCAGCAAGAGGTGAAAATGAGCAGTTCGGCATAGAAGCCGACAAGGGCTATATGTTCGTACCCGACGGTTCGGGCGCTGTTATCAATTTTAACAACGGCAAGACCTCAACTCAGGCGTACCAGTCTAAGGTTTACGGCAAGGACACTGCAATCAGCAGTCTCACCGCCCCCACAAAAACCGAGCAGACATATTTCCCCGTACTCGGTATGGTCAAGGAGGTGGAGGGACATAACGAAGGTATGTTCGCCATTGTAACCGAAGGCGACGCTTATGCTTCCGTCAACGCTTCCGTAAGCCGTCAGGCGGCTACCAACTACAACAGCGCATGGTTCAGCTTTGAGGTTCGCGCTACCGATACCTACACAATGGGTACCAAAACTCCTTTGACGGTGTTCCAGTCCGGCGACATAAGAATTGACGATATAGAGGTAGACTACTACTTCCTCTCCGACGATACCTTAGACACCGCCGATTTTGCAGACACCTACCGCAATTACCTCATTAACGAAAAGGGCTTGACCAAGCAGAACGATTCCGAAAAAAGCCCTCTCACAGTTTCCACAGTAGGCGGAACTATCACAAAGAAGTCCGTTTTGGGCTTCCCGGTAGACACTCAGACAGTTGCCACCTCCTATGCGGAGGCTCAGGAGATACTCCGGAAGCTTAAGGATTTGGGCGTTGACGATATTGACCTTGTTTACAACGACTTTACCGACAGCGCAATAAGAGGCAGAGTTACCGTAGGCGCCGATTACTCCGGCAAGTTAGGCGGAGAAGGAGATTTCCAAGCGCTTTACAAATATGTTAAGGACAACGGCGGCAAGCTGTTCCCCGGCGTAAACTTTATGGAGTACACCGAGAGCGGAAACGGATATTCCTTCACTCTTAACAGCTCCAAGAGAGTTACCAACGCTTACGCTACACAGACAGACTTTGATTTAGCCTTCGGCAACCCCGATACCGATGTAAGACCTACCTGGACAATTCTTTCTCCTTATTACTGGAAGGACGTTTTCCGCAAGATAAACGAATCCTTTACAGGAAAAGGCATTGACTCCATAACGCTTCAGCAGGCAACCAAGCTTCTTTACAGCGATTTCAGCCGTGTTAATGACGACGGAAAGAAGCACTTTGTAAGAAACGACTCCATAAAAATTCTTACTGACGGCTTTAAGCAGCTTAACGATTCGGGAATTTCCATTTTAGCTCAGGAATGCAACGCTTATGCGCTTCCTTACGTTAAAGAGATCACAGATGTTCCCCTTTACAGCTCCAACTACGACCTCTTCGATTACGACGTACCCTTCTATCAGATGGTTATTCACGGATATATCCCCTATTCCTCAAAGCCGGTCAATGCAAGCTCTAATGCAAACGAGCTTCGTCTCCTGTCAATGATGACGGATTCCTCCATTCACTACAGGCTCATGTATCATTCTCCCAACGACTTTATCGACACCAAGTACGATAAATATTTCTATGCTAACTATGAAGGTTGGTTAGAATTTGCGGCTAAGGATTACAAAATGTTCAACGAGCTTGTATCACGGCTCAGCGACGAGACTATCGTCCGCTACACTCATGAATCCACTCATGTATTCACTACGGAATATTCCGACGGAACTGTTATAACGGTTGATGTTGACAATGAAACTATCAGCGTCAACGGGCAGGAAACAAGTCTTGCAGATTATGAATTGAAAGGAGATAATGACTGATGGCCAAATTCAATTCAAAGAAAATCAATCAGGATACGCCTGTCGAAGAAGCAGTTCAAAATGCTGAAACCGAGACTGCTGCCGTTGAAGATACAGTGGCGGAAGCCAGCGCAGAAGCCGCTATGGCAGCTGAGACCGCAGAAGCTGCTCCTCAGCAGGAGGAATTTGCAAAGCGCAGCAAGGGAAAGGGTCCCAACCCCAACAAGAAAACCATTATTTCGTATGAAAGAAAGAAAAGGCTCTACGGTTACGCATTTATTGCAATATGGCTTGTGGGAACAATTTATATGTTCATTGTCCCGCTGATAACCTCCGTTCAGTATTCGCTGTCCAGCACGGCGCTGGTAAGTGAAAACAACGTTAAGGACTATCCGGGAATGAGCGGACCGGGTATTTACTGTGAGTGGAACGACTTCAAAAACTACATTGATATTTTCACCAATGACCCTAACTACGTTCCTAACCTTATGGATTCAATAAGCGCAATGCCCGGCGATACCTTTATGATATTGGTATTCAGCTTGTTTATCGCACTGCTGCTTAACCAGAAGTTCAAAGGAAGAGGTCTTGCAAGAGCTATCTTCTTCATACCTGTGCTTGTTGCCACCGGACCTGTGCTGAGCGTTATCAACGGCGATATGGCAAGTCAGGGCATAGGCGAGGCGTCACAGTTCAGCGCACTGTTCGAGGTGGACATGGTAGACCGGTTCCTTGAGTTCATGGGCTTCGCCAATATAAGCCAGTCGGTAGCTGATCAGTTAGGCTCAATTGCCAGCGACCTGTTCAACCTTATCTGGCGTTGCGGTATTCAGACCATTATTTTCCTTTCAGCCCTTCAGCAGATACCTACTTCCGCAAAGGAAGCGGCTCAAATGGAAGGCGCTACAGGCTGGGAATTCTTCTGGAAGATCACATTCCCAACAATCAGCCCTATGATCCTTGCAAACCTTATTTACACTGTTATCGACTGCTTCATGGACGCGGCTAACCCTGTAATGCAGGACGTACTTGCAAAGAACACCAACTGGCAGTACGGTATCAGTACCGCAATGGCGTGGACATATTTTGCGATAGTTGGCGTTGCGTTAGGTATCATCTCGGCAATCGTTTCAAAATTCGTATTCTATCAAGTAGATTAAAGGAGGGACG
>CAYMFX010000017.1:0-28041 GCA_964389845.1 uncultured Ruminiclostridium sp. | reverse complement strand
ACCATTTCCTGCTTTTCAAACTGGTGTATTCTGTAAACGCCTCTTTCTTCTATGCCGTGAGCGCCTACCTCTTTTCTGAAGCATGGTGAATAGCTGGTTAAGGCTTGCGGCAGCTCTTTTTCGTCAAGGAAGGTGTTAATGAATCTTCCTATCATAGAGTGTTCGCTTGTGCCTATAAGATACAGATCCTCCCCCTCTATCTTATACATCATATTTTCCATTTCGTCAAAGCTCATAACCCCTGTTACAACATCGCTTCTTATCATAAACGGAGGTATAAAGTAGGTGAATCCCTTGTCTATCATAAAGTCTCTTGCGTAGCTGAGGATTGCGGAATGAAGTCTTGCTATGTCGCCTTTAAGGTAGTAGAAGCCGCTTCCGCTTGTTCTTCTTGCGCTGTCAAGGTCAATTCCGTTTCTTGCTTCCATTATGTCGGTGTGATAGGGTATCTCATAGTCGGGAACTACAGGCTCGCCGAATTTCTGTACCTCCACATTCTCGCTGTCGTCCTTTCCTATGGGTACGCTTTCGTCAATTATATTGGGAATAACCAGCATTCTTTTGCGAATCTCGGCGTTAAGCTCCGTCATCTTTGCGTCAAGCTCCGCCATTTCCTCCGCCATTTCGGTTACTTTTTTCTTTTCGGCTTCCACCTCATCGGTTTTTCCCTGAGCAGTAAGCCTGCCTATTCCTTTGGATATGCTGTTTCTCTGGCTTCTGAGGTAGTCGGAGCGCTGCTGACATTCTCTTTGCTGCTTGTCAAGCTCTATTACCTCGTCCACCATTGGCAGCTTCTTATCCTGGAATTTCTTCTTGATATTCTCTTTCACAATATCGGGATTTTGTCTTAAAAATTTAATGTCTAACATTTTATTGCCCTTTCTATTAATTGTTTCCTATTATTTTCAGTAATTCTCTAAGCTCGTCTTCATTTTTGCATGAGAATGACAGTGTAATGTTGTTTTTCTTGTTTGTTATTTTTACAGGTCGTCCGGTAAGCTGCTTTAAGCTTATTTCCGCTTCGGTATAGAATGAAGGCATCGTTTTCTCAGCGGGTCTTTTCTTAGGCTTGTCCGAGGCTCCTCTGCACAGGCTTTCCAATTGTCTTACAGAAAGTCCTTCCTTAGAGGTTTTGTACGCTAATTCAAGCTGTTTTACCTCGTCCCCCACAGACAGCAGCGCCTTGCAGTGTCCCGCCGTAAGCCTTCCCTGTCTTGTAAGCTCCTTTACCTCCTCGGGCAGCTCTAAAAGGCGCATTGTGTTTGTAATTGAGGAGCGTGCCTTCCCTACACCCTCAGCAATTTCCTCTTGCTTTAGCCCGTACTTTTCCGAAAGCACCTTATAACCGTTTGCTTCTTCAATTACGTTTAAATCCTCTCTTTGCAGATTTTCTATTAAAGCTATCTGAGCGGTTTCCGTGTCGGTAAGCTCCATTATTCTCACGGGAATCTCGGAAAGCCCGGCTATTTTTGCAGCCCGCCAGCGTCTTTCACCCGCTACGATTTGATATGCTCCGTCCTTTTCTCTGACGGTCAAGGGCTGAATTACGCCGTGCTTTATAATCGAATTCGCTAATTGACTTAATAATTCGGGATCAAAATCTTTTCGGGGCTGATCCTTATTAGGCTCTATTTCTCCGATTTTCAGGGTAACTATCCCTTCGCCTTTGCTCTCTCCTTCATCCGAAAAAATTTCTTCATCGTCAAATATACTTGCAAATTTATTTCCCAATCCGCTTTTTTTTGCCATTAATATTTCCTTTCTGTTTTTATTGGTTTATTTAAGGGCAATCACAGCATTTTTTCTGCCGCTCCTGCTTTCTTTATGACCTCTGCCGCTAACTTTTTGTATGCCTCCGCACCCTTTGATGAAGAATCATAGTAGGTGATAGGTTCGCCGTGACTTGGCGCTTCTGATATCTTCACGTTGCGGGGAATTTCCGTCTTGAAAATATTTTCCTCGGGGAAGATTTCTTTTATCTGGTTCATAACTTCCTTGTTTACAGTGAGCCTTTTGTCTAACATAGTAAAGACAATGCCCATAAGCTGTAAATTTTTATTGGTGCTTTTCTTTACTCTCTTTACGGTAGTGAGCAACTCTGCAACACCTTCAAGGCTGTATGGCTCGCACTGCATGGGAATTATTATTCTGTCACATGCGGAAATACCGTTAAGCGCCAATACTCCCAACGAGGGCAGGCAGTCTATTATTATAATATCGAACTTGTCCTTTATCTGAAGAAGTGCTTTTTTAAGCTGAAGCGTCTTGTTCTTTAAGCTTGCAAGACGGATTTCACCCTCCGCCAGCGCCTGTGTTGCGGGAATAACCCACAGATTTTTGTAAAGTGTGGTAACAATGGCTTCTTCCGGGCGAATGTCTCCCATTATTACGTCATAGGTGGTGTATGTAAGCTCTTTTTTGTTTATACCTATCCCCGAGGTTGCATTTCCCTGCGGATCAAGGTCAACCAACAGCACTTTCTTTCCCTTTTGCCCTATAGCGGCGGAAAGATTGATAGCCGTAGTGGTTTTTGCAACTCCGCCCTTTTGATTAACGACCGAAATTATTACTCCCAAGTTTGTACATTCCTTTCATTTTTCATTTCACTTTTTTATAGTATACCACAGACTAATAAAAAAATAAAGTCCTTTCATAAAAAATTTAAGCCCCTCGAAAATTTTCTCTTTCCGAAGGGCAAATTTTATTAATGTTCCACGGGGAACATTTTTTATGTTGTTTTCAATTATTTGAGAGGAATTACAAGCTTATATTCAATAAAATCATCATTCTTTTTCTTTTCCATATCGCACTTAATGCCCGCCGACCTCATTTCCTCAACGGTTTTATTAAAGCTGTTGATATATAGTCCTATGGTATACATGGGATTGGTTCGATTGATTATCTTCGGCTTAGGTGATAGCTGTTCTTCTAACTGCCGCAAAAGGTTTTCGACGTAATTGTCGGTTTGCGATGTGTTAAGCTGCTTTACATATATATTTCTCACTGCGTTTTCACGGTAATTTTCCGGAAGTCGGAGCACCGCCCTTGCTTGTCTTTCATTAAGACCGTATTTTATAACCAGTTCCCTTTCCGTTTCGCTTAATCTTAACAGTCTCAGCTTATTTGCAACGGTTGATTGTGCAATACCCAGCTTTGAAGCCGCTTCCTCCTGAGTCAGTCCGTAATGCTCAATTAACCTTTTGATTGCCGCCGCTTCCTCGAGGTAATTCAAATCCGCTCTTTGTATATTCTCCAATATGGCAAGCAGCGCCGACTCGCTGTCCTCCTTTTCCAAAACTATACAAGGCACTTGCTCTAAATTCACAAGCTTAGCGGCTCTGAGTCGGCGTTCCCCCGCAATCAGCTGATACCCAACCTCTTCTAATTTGCGTACCACAAGGGGCTGCATTATTCCGTTTTGTTTTATGCTTACCGCAAGCTGCGTAAGCGAGTATTCGTCAAAATATGTCCGCGGCTGAGCGGGATTTGGATGTATAAGATTTACCGAAACCATAATAACATTATTTACGATATTTTCTGCGGGCTTGTTGTTTTCGGCATTTTCTTTTTTACGATTTTGAAAAAGTACCATTGTATTTCCTCCTTTGATTTCATTATACACTTGTCATAACTGAAATCAAGCAGAAAATTTCTCTCTTTTTCTTTTCTTTGTTCCAAAAAAACAGCCGCCGCTTTTTTTTGCGGCAGCTTTTGTCATTTTTATCTGTAGTTATTTTTTAATTTATGTCAAACAGCGTCGGAAATTTTTTGAACAGGAGGATCCTTCTTTTATCGCCCTTGGGCAGTGAGTATAATTTCTCATATTCAAAATGAAGCGAGGATTTTTCGGCGGTTTCTTTAAGCTCGTCGGTAAGCTCTTCCTTTGAACCTCTCATTGCAAGAAAAATCCCGTTATCCTTAAGCATTGGCGCTGCGTACTTAAACAGAGTGGATAAATCCGCCACTGCCCTTGCCGTTACCATTCCGTATTTCTTCTTGTATTTCTCATTACGTCCAAGCTCCTCGGCTCTTCCGTGAATGATTTCAGATTTAATATCAAGCTCTTTTAACAGTAATGTCAGATAATCGGTTCTTTTTCTTTGGGAATCCAGAAGCGTAAACTTTAAATCCTCTCTGTATATCATCATAGGTACTGCGGGAAAGCCCGCCCCCGTTCCTATATCTATACATTTTTCCCCTTCGGGAATCTTGACCATTGTAAGGGGCAATACCGAATCTATCAGGTGTTTTTCTATTATCCCTTCCCTGTCTCTGATTGCGGTTAAGTTTACCTTGTTGCAGTAGTCCTGTAAAAATCCCGTCATTACGTCCATTTTCTCGGCTTGTGTTTCTGTTATATCTATCCCTGCCAAAGCGAAAGCTTCAATTATATCGGTGTAATTTTTGTTCATACAATACCCTCAATCCCGTATGTTCCCCGTGGAACATTATATTATCTATCAGACAAAAGCAAAAGCAATACCGTAATATCAGCCGGATTTACTCCGCTTATGCGTGAAGCCTGTCCAATGTTAAGAGGTCTGTATTTGTTCAGTTTTTCCTGCGCCTCTAATCTGAGTCCCTTAACTGTTCGATAATCAATATCCGTCGGCAGCAGCTTATTTTCAAGCTTAGCCATTTGCATTACCTTTTCGTTCTGAGCTTCAATATAACCCTTGTACTTCACTTGTATTTCCAGCTTGTCAATAAGTCTGTGTGAAAGCTTGGGAGCGTCCTTATCAAAAGCAATGAGACTTCTGTAATTCGTCTGAGGTCTTTTCAGCAGCTCAATAAAACGCACGCCTGTTGAAATAGGGGTAGTGCCCAAATCCGATAGAACACGGTTAAGCTCCTCACCGGGCTTCAGCGTGACCTTTTCTATTCTTTTCAGCTCACCCTCAACAGCATTCTTCATTTCAAGATAAAGCCCATATCTTTCCTCGGAGAGCAGCCCGTATTTATGCCCTATATCGCAAAGTCTCTCACAGGCGTTGTCCTGTCTTAACAGCAGTCTGTATTCGCTTCTGCTCGTCATCATTCGATACGGCTCAATGCAGCCTTTGGTGACTAAATCGTCAATCAGCGTGCCGATATAGCTTGAACTGCGGGAAAGAACAAGCATTTCCCTTTCGTCGCAGCAGCAAGCCGCATTAATGCCCGCAACGAGACCCTGAGCCGCCGCTTCCTCATAACCGCTGGTGCCGTTAAATTGTCCCGCTCCGAAAAGCCCCTTTATCTTTTTGAACTCCAATGTAGCAAAAAGCTCCAAGGGATCAATGCAGTCGTATTCGATAGCATAGGCGGGGCGCATAATTTCCACTCGTTCAAGCCCCTTGATAGTCCTGAGAAACTGAAGCTGCACATCGGCGGGCAGGCTTGAGGACATACCCTGTAAATAACATTCGTCGGTATCAAGCCCCATTGGCTCAACAAAAAGCTGATGCCGCTCCTTATCCGCAAACCTTACTATTTTATCCTCGATACTGGGGCAGTATCTGGGACCTACTCCCTCAATGCGCCCGGCGTACAAGGGGGAACGGTGAAGGTTGTCAAGAATTATCTTATGAGTTTCTGCATTGGTGTAAGTGACATAGCATTTGACCTTATTTTCCAATGGCAAGGTGCTGTCAAAGCAGAAAGGGGTTATAGGCTCGTCGCCAAGCTGAACCTCCATTTCCGAGAAATCAACGCTGCGCTTATGAACTCTTGCAGGAGTGCCTGTTTTAAAGCGCCTTAAGGAAATCCCCTTTTCCTTTAAATCCTCGGTAAGCCCCAAGGCGGGCAGTACGTTATCGGGTCCGCTTTGATAATTCAGCTCGCCTATATGAATTCGTCCGCCAAGATAAGTTCCGGTACAAATAACTGCGGTTTTAACCTTGTAAACATTGCCCAATTTAGAACGCAAGCCGCTGACCCTGCCCTCGGTTATATCAACGCCTACAATTTCCTCCTGTTTAATATCAAGGTTATCCGTTTGTTCAAGCACCTGCTTCATATAGGTATGATACTTGACTCTGTCGCTTTGAACTCTCAGGGCGTGAACGGCGGGACCCTTGCCCTTGTTCAGCATACGGGATTGTATGAACGTTGCGTCGGCAGCCCTTCCCATTTCTCCTCCGAGAGCATCGATTTCACAAACTAACTGTCCCTTAGCGGAACCGCCTATACAAGGATTGCAGGGCATATTGGCTATAGTGTCGAGAGAAAGACAAAATAAAACGGTTCTTTTACCTAATCTTGCGGCGGCAAGGGCGGCTTCCACTCCTGCATGACCTGCGCCGACTACCGCCACATCATAATTATATGTATGATCTGTGTAACACATCAATAATACTCCAAACAAAAAATATCATACTAATTTTACCACAATCTTAAATGAGTTTCAACAGTTGGAAAAATATTTTTATTTTCGTATAAATTATTTTGCAGGTAAGCAGTTTGTAACTCTTTTGTAATTGTATTTTTCATTTTATTATGATATAATTAAAAAATATGATGTAACCAAAAAAAGGAAAACCTGTTTTATAAGTAATGGCATATTAATATTGTCAGCGATTGTCAGCACTGTCAAAAATAACATTAAAAAAGGAACGGAAAAATGACAAAAAATATTAATAAATATATAACCTACAGTCTTTACGCTTTAGTCAGCGGATTTATTTTTGCATCGGGAGTAATCTTATTTACGGTTGTAAAAAAAGGCGGCAATATATTTGAAATACAATCGGCGGGAAAAGTTAATGTCCTTATGTTAGTTATAATTTGGCTAATAACCGCCGCTGCAATGTTTGCGATTTTTCAAATCAAAAAAAGGCTTTACCGAAGCGTTATTCCCTTGTCGGTATTTGCGTTTTCCGTATTGACGCTTTGGAATATAAGATCGACGATGCACTATTACGGTTTGGTTTTATCGCTGGCGGTTATATTATGCGTCTTTGTGTTTAAGGAAACCTTTCCCGATATAAAAATTGCTAAGCTTGAAGGCAAGCCTCTTTACCTGATAGTCCTTGCAATGACAATAGCAGCAACGGCAATATTGACTGTCGGAAGCATTCTGAGAATGTATACCTTTAATTCCTCCACCTTTGATTTAGGCTTGTTTACTCAGATGTATGAGTTCATGGCAACAGATTTTACTCAGAACACAACGTTGGAGAGAAACTATTTAATGTCCCACTTTGACGTTCACTTTTCTCCCGTTTACTATTTGCTGCTGCCCTTTTACATGATATTCCGCCGTCCCGAATTTTTGTTGGGAGCACAGGCGGCGGTTTGCTTTTCGGGAGTTGTGCCTGTTCTCTTGCTTTGTAAAAAGCAAAAATATTCCGCTCTTACCACTATCTGCATTTGCGGAGCATTTTTGTGCTACCCCGCATTCACGGGAGGCTGTTTCTATGACTTTCACGAGAACTTTTTCTTGGTGCCCTTTATTCTCTGGCTGCTTTACTTTATAGAAAAGAACAATTTTTTGGGTACCGTAATATTCGGATTGCTGATGCTTACCGTTAAGGAGGATGCGGGGCTGTACGTTATCTTTATTGCCCTGTACGCATTGTTTAACAAAAAAATAAAGCGTTCGATTTCTATCTCCCTGATCATATTGGGTATCGGCGGATTTGCTGCCGTAACTTACTTTATTAATGCGGCGGGAGAGGGGATAAAGGTATCCCGTTACGGAAATTACCTTTATGCGGGTCAGGATTCGCTGACAGACGTTGTAATAAACGTAATCAAAAACCCGGCATTTTTCCTTAAGAGCCTGTTAGATGAGCAAAAGCTGCTTTTTGTAATGCAAATGCTTTTACCGCTTCTCTTTATTCCGGTAAGGACAAGAAAGCTTTCGGATTGGTTTTTGATAGCGCCGATGCTGTTGGTGAACTTAGCTACCGAATATCAGTATCAATCGAATATAAGCTTCCAGTATGTTTTCGGCACCGGTGCGTTGCTCATTTTTCTCTTTGTTAAAAACCTCAGATACAGCAAGCAGAAAAACAAGGCTGCCGCAGCGGCGTTTATGGCAGCAGTTATTTGTATGCTGTCCAACAGTATGCCGAAATACCGATACGGAGACCGATACGTCCACGAGCCGGACATATACAACGATACAATAGCCGTACTTCAGGAATTGCCCAGAGACAAGATTATTTTTTCAAATACTTATTTTACCCCCTTCCTGTATGACTGTAAAAAGGTTTATATGTATTCCAACCCGTTTACCTATAAACCCGAGGTAGAAGCGCCGGATTATTATTTAATAGATAAAAGAAGCAACTCCGAGAATTTAGAGAAGGAGCTGACCTCCATAAAGGAAAAGGGCTACGAAATAGAAACGGAAAAGGGATATATTATAGTTTTAAAAAAATCCGAATAATCCGAGTTTGATTTTTCATACAATAATGACTTGACAAAAGGGATATAATAGGTTATTATTTAACTAAGTTATAATATAACATTTTACTGGCAGCAGCTTTTCAGGCATACCGCAGTAAAGGGTAAAGGAGAAAGAAAAATGGCAGATACAGCAGGTAAAAGAAAAACAGCCTCTAAAAAAAATGAAACGGCGGCAAAAACCGTTAAGACGAAAAGAACCGCCAAAACCTCAAAATCGGCTGCAAAAGTTATTGACGAGTCCATTTCGGTTTACATTAACGATATATCAAGATTATACGGCGCAGAGGTAAAGCGGGAGGCAAATCAAGAAAATTTATCACAGGGCTTAAGAAAAATTTTGATGTGTCTTAATGATAACGACGGCATTTCTCAGCTTGAGCTTACAAAACAAACGGGACTTTCCGCTCCCACAATTTCGGTGACCCTTGCAAAAATGGAGGCGGACGGAATTATCAGCCGCGAGATCAACAGCGGCGACCTTCGCCAGGTAAATGTCTGCATTACCGAGGAGGGCAAAAAACAATATGAGACAGTGGCAAATTATTGCAATACCGCCGAGGAAAAAATGCTTAAGGGCTTCAGCGATGAAGATAGGAAGATTTTGAAGGATTATCTTGTGAAAATAATCGCTAATTTAGAAGGCTGATAATTATTATGCAGCAATACCCGCTTCAGCTTAGAAAAACTAAGTCGAAGCGGGTATTAATTTTATTATGCCGCAATGAAATGAAAAGAAGCGTAATTAATCGGCAAAGAAGAAGCCCGCCGTCATTTCAAGATAATTAAGCCCGCTGTATTCGGGGTATTGCTTTTCTGCTTCCCTTTTGAATTCCTCAGCGGTTTTGCAGTTTTTCGCAATCCTTTTAAGATTTTCAAGATATGCTATTTTTGTCTCTGCGTCCTTTAAATCCTCGGGAGTATAATGAGAGGTAAGAATCAGCTCGTACCCTTTTTCAATATAGCTGCGAAGCTCCTCTGTCATTGCGTCTGCGTGTCCTGCGCCCGCTACTATAGAGTGGCAGTCATGTCCGAGCATATGGGTATATACGGCGTTTATCTCGGGAATTTCAATGTCGAAGGCTTCATTTGTCTGTTTAATGATAAAATCAATGCCGGCGATTGAGGTTTTTCCCGCTTCAATAATGTTTGTTATCTTGTGAACGGAGTTATCGAATATTTTTCCGAATGCGGCGGTAAAGTTGTCAATAAGCCCTTTTCCGCCCCCGTTTTCGGAATAGTCTACAGCATTTTGTGTTGCATATTTGGGAACATCTGCAAGGAAGGAAGCCCCTGCTCCATGGTATGCAATAAACATTCCTTCGATTTCCGTATCCTTAAGGTAGTCCTCAAGCTCCTTAATGTTGTCGAAAAAGCAGGGTGATTCAATGATAACTCCCTTGCTTAACGGCACAATGCGCTTCGGGCAATTGAAAAAATCGGTGGGAAACGTATCGCAAAAGGTTTTGACCGCACAGCTTCGTGATATGGAGGACAGCGGACTGATAAACCGAAGGGTCTATGCGGAGGTTCCGCCGAGGGTAGAATACTCTTTGACAGACTTGGGGAAAAGCTTAAAGCCCGTTTTGGATTCCCTGAAGGCTTGGGGAGAGGGGTATAAAGCATCTTTAGGGTAAATTTATCGTAAAAAGCAAACCGACAGTCTCTTATCACAAAAGTTTAAGAAACTGTCGGCTTGTTTTATATGGAGGACCAAATCATGTTGGAAATCTATTTTTTAATTCGACATCAGCTTTCTCATCTTTTCCTCAGCCTTAGCCAATTTAGCTCTTTCATTTTCAATCTGCTGTGTCGGCGCTTTGGCAAGGAATCCCGGATTATTAAGCTTTGCGCTGAGGAAATCAATATCCTTCTGCACCGCCTTCTTCTCCTTCTCAATTCTCGCCTTTTCCTTCTCCTCGTCCACTAATTCGCCCTTGGGAGTGAATATTCTTGCGGCGGAGGTAACTGCGGTCAGCTTGCCGGTTGTATCCTCAACCTTTTCCTTAACCTCAACAGAGGAAGCGCCTGCCAGCTTAACAAAGAAGCTTGCACAATTTTTAAACAATTCGATGTCCTTTGTCTCAATTTCCATTGAAGCCTTTTTGGAGGGGGGAACGTTTAATTCGCTTCTCTGAACTCTTACCGCCTTGATTGCGTCAACTATCTTTGAGAAGTCCTCCTGCTCCTTGGGGAAGTGCAGCTTTTCATCATATTTGCACCAATCGGCAATCATAATGCTTTCGGCTTCTCCGTTGGGAAGCGACTGCCATATTTCCTCGGTAACAAAGGGAATAAAGGGGTGGAGCATTTTCAGAATACCCGTCATAATGTGTACAAGAACATTCTGAGCAGCTAACGCCGTTGCGCCGCCCTCCGCAATTCTCGGCTTAGTAAGCTCAATGTACCAGTCGCAGAAAATATCCCAGGTGTAGTCGTAAATATTCTGTACAGCTACTCCAAGCTCATATGCTTCAAGGTTAGCGGTAACATTCTTCACCATATCGTTAAACAGCGACAATGCCCATTTATCCTCCTCGGGAAGCTCTTCGGGCAATGCGGGCTTCTCAAAGTCCTCGGGCAGGTTCATCAGAATGTAGCGTGAGGCGTTCCAAAGCTTATTGATAAAGTTGCGTGAATTGGTAACCTTTGTCTCCGTCCAGCGCATATCGTTTCCGGGAGCGTTTCCGGTAACAAGAGTAAGCCTGAGAGCGTCAGCCCCGTACTTGTCGATTATATCGAGTGGGTCAACGCCGTTGCCGAGAGATTTAGACATCTTTCTTCCTAACTCGTCTCTCACAAGACCGTGAATAAGTACGTCCTTAAAGGGTTTTTCTCCCGTATGCTCCAAGCCGCTGAAAATCATTCTTGAAACCCAAAAGGTGATAATATCGTAGCCTGTAACAAGGGTTTGCGTAGGATAAAAATATTCGTAGTCGGGAGTTTTTTCGGGCCAGCCCAATGTTGAGAAGGGCCAGAGGGCGGAGCTGAACCAAGTGTCTAATGTGTCTTCCTCCTGAATCATGGGTGCTCCGCACTTAGGGCATTTGTCTATTCCCTCCAAGCTTATCTCGGTATGTCCGCAGTCCTTATTTTGACAGTAGTAAGCGGGTATTCTGTGTCCCCACCATATTTGACGGGAGATGCACCAGTCTCTTATATTCTCCATCCAGAACAGATAGCCGTTTTCAAAGCGTTTAGGAATGTATCTCAGCTCCCCGCTCTTTACAACGTCAATTGCAGGCTGAGCAAGCTCCTTCATCTTAACGAACCACTGCAAGGAAGCGGTAGGCTCGACGGTAGTGCCGCAGCGCTGACAGGTGCCCACATTATGCTTGTGAGGCTCAACCTTAACAAGCAGCCCCTGCGCTTCAAGGTCGGCAACCATAGCCTTACGTGCCTCGTATCTGTCCATTCCCGCATATTTTCCGCCGATTCCCTCATTAATGGTAGCGTCGGGATTCATCATATGAACAACGGCAAGATTATGGCGTTTCCCTACCTCAAAGTCGTTAGGGTCATGGGCGGGCGTAATTTTAACGCAGCCCGTACCAAATTCCATATCAACATAATCGTCCGCAATAACGGGAATCTCTCTGTCGGTAAGGGGCAGCTTAAGCATTTTGCCCACAAGCTGAGTATAACGCTCGTCCTTAGGATTGACCGCAACGGCGGTATCGCCCAGAAGGGTTTCGGGACGGGTGGTAGCAATCTCAACAAATCCGCTTCCGTCGGCAAAGGGGTACTTTATATGCCAGAAGAACCCCTCCTGCTCCTCGTATTCCGTTTCAATATCCGAAATAGAGGTTTTACAGCTTGGACACCAGTTTATAATCCGCTCTCCGCGGTAAATCAATCCCTTGTTGTACAAATCGATAAATACCTTTTGCACAGCCCTTGAACAGCCCTCGTCCATAGTGAAGCGGTCTCGGCTCCAGTCGCAGGAGGAGCCCATTTTCCGCTGCTGCTCCTTAATTCTGCCGCCGTACTTGCTGTTCCATTCCCAAGCACGCTGCATAAAGCCCTCTCTGCCTAACTGCTGCTTGGTAACGCCTTCCTTTTTCATCTCGGAAACTATCTTAGCCTCTGTAGCAAGCGCCGCATGGTCGGTACCCGGCAGCCACAATGCGGCATACCCTTCCATTCTGCGCCAACGAATAAGAATATCCTGAAGGGTGCAGTCGAGAGCGTGTCCCATATGAAGCTGCCCCGTAATATTCGGCGGCGGCATTACGATAGTGTAGGGCTTTTTATCCGGGTCTCTTTCAGCCTTGAAAAATCCGCTGTTCTCCCAATATTTGTATATCCTATCCTCAAAATCCTTAGGAGAATAGGTCTTTGAAAGTTCCTTCTTCATTTTGTTTGTATTTCCTTTCTTTTTGCTTTTTATACTGTAAATGTGTCGTCGTCGCCTATAGCGTCAAAATGGCGGCGGTATCTTTTGGGTATGATAATATTAACAGGGTAGCCTATCTCCGCTAAAATCTTTGAAATCGCCAAAAACCCGTCGTTGTAAAATCGAGCAATACGCTTTTGCCTATCCTTTATCCCCTTCATCAAAGGGTATGGCAATTATCATCGGCTCCTTTGCCTTGATATACCGGTCAACCGTGTTTTCATCGGGATATTTTTTGCAGTTCATAATGCTTCTCTCATCAAAATTCAAAATCATCGCCGAAGGCGATACCACAATTTTCAATTTTCAATTTTACATTGTACATTGCCGTCACCCGTTTACTAATATCGTTTTGTTATTAGTAAAAATCACCATTCCGGGTTTTGCTCCGTTAGGCTTCTTAACATACCTGACCTTCGTATAGTCAACGGGAATCTTCGTTCCGCCCTTTGCCTTTGAGTTGGAAGCGGCAAGCCGAGCGGCTTCAAGTATGGTGCTGTCGGGGATTTCTCTCCCTTTAGCGAAAACAATGACGTGAGAGCCGGGTATATCCTTTGTATGGAGCCACAAATCCTCCCCCTTAGCGGTTTTAAGGGTGAGCTTATCGTTTTGTATATTGTTTCTTCCCACCCAGATGTCAAAGCCGTCCTTGGATTTAAACTTAAGGGGCTGTAAGGGCTTAACGGCTTTATCGGTAGATTTGTTTCTGCCCTTTTTAAGGTAGCCCGACTGTGACAGCTCAAGGCGTATTTCCTGCAGCTCCGCATCTGTCTGCGCCCTTGCTGCTGCGTCAAACACGCTGTCCAAATAAACAAGCTCCTGCTTTTCCTGCTCTATAAGCTTAGTCAGCATTTTTTCGGCAGTTTCAAGCTTTCTGTATTCCCCGTAAAATTTTTGGGCATTTTGCGAGGGGGAAAGGCGAACGTCAAGCTTTATGGTCTCAGGCTCTCCCGTAAAGTAATTATCCACCGTAACTTCGTTCATACCCTTTTCCATTCGGTATATATTAGCGGAAACAAGGTCGCCCCGGACTCGGAAAACCTCCCGTTCTCCGCAGGCGGCAAGCTCTCCCTTTTGAAGCTCCAATTTTTTTGCGGTGCGGTTATAAATAGCAAGAATGGATTTCAGCAGGTCGCCCGAACGCTGTTTCATTCGCTCCGCATTGGCTCTGCCCGAGAAAAAGCTGTCTAACAATGAGGAGGGGGAGGAAAACTCCTTTTGCACCGTTTTAGAGCCGTACTGCTCGGTATTGATAAAGGTAAAATCAATGGGCTTCCCGCTTTTTTCGTATACAACGGAAAATTTAGCGCCCATATTGTCGGAAGCGGTTAAAATTTTTCTTATATTGTTAAGGAAAAAGCCGAATTTATCTATTCTGTCCTTTTCTTCAAGGCATTTGCAGGGTACGTCAATATCCTTTGCCGTATAATAAGCCCATTCTCTGCATAAAATGGGGCTTACTCCCTCAAACACCTTTATAAGGCTTTTTTCAAGCTTCTGTTCGGGATTATTCAGCAGTCTTTCCGTCGCTTCCTCAATGCCGCAAAAGCGAAAATCGAGCCGATCCTCTTTAGGCGGCGCCTCGTAAAGAATGCCCGGCAAAATCCTTCTGATTGCGGACACATCGTCGCCTATCCGCTTTATGCTGTCAACCACACGCCATTCGCCGTTTTTATCGGTGAGCAGTATAATATTGCTGCACCGTCCCAACAGCTCCACCGAAAGCCTATTGCGGACAATATCGCCTATTTCATTAACGCACTCGAAGTCAAAGGACAAAACCCTTTCCAGCCCCTCCTGAGAAATGTCAAGAAGCCTTCCGCCGCTTAAATGCTTGCGAAGCAGCATACAAAACATAGGAGGGGATTGGGGGTTGTCGGTAACGCCCTCCGTAATGCAGACTCTTGCGGCGGAGGGGTTGGCGGACATTGCCACCTTAACGCCGCCCTTATATCCTCTGAATGTAAAAATCAGCTCGTCTCTGGCAGGCTGATGTATCTTGTCAACACGGGAGCCTATAAGTCCCGCCGACGTCAGTTCTTGTTTTATTAGATTTAAATATGCTCCGTCAAGAGACATTTTTCTCCCCTCCAAAAATTTATTTTGCGCCGCTTATTGCTTATTGCTCCAACACAGTCGGCAATAGAATACGCCGCTATATCAGTCGTAATATGAAAGAGCCTTTTCATACAGCTTTCTTGTTTCTCTCCCGTCTGTCCATGAAAGATAGTCATCGGCATAATTAAAAATAACAAAAGGTTCCCTGTCCTGTAGGCAGCCCGGCAGGCTTTCCCACAGAGAGTACATACACTGTCCGAACCGTTCAATATCCATGCTTTGATAAATCGGCTTTAACAGCTTCATCAGTGTACTGCCGAATCTATTAATGTCAAGAGATGAATAGTTAATGTGATTCCTGATGTAAAGCGCACTTTCCCTAATATTGCCGCATAAGCCCTCAAGCTCAAGGAGATCGTCATTATAGGTTAAGTCCGCAAGAAAAAGCTCGTGAAGCTTTTCCTCGTATTTTTCCCTAAAATCGAAGCCGTTGAATTGGCAGTAGGCATAGGCTAATAATTCTTCCATTGCAGCGCTCACAAACTATTTTATCTCATATAAAACTACAAACTTATTTTTTCTTGCTTCTTTTGTAAGCGACGCTTGCTGACCGGTTTCACTTTTTTGACCTATCCAGTCCGAATGGTCTAACCAACCCATTTTGATTGACAATATTCTTGGACTGTTGGCTTCAATTTTTTTCAAAATTTACGGTAAGATAATAACCTGATTTTGATTTTCCCGTTACAGATTTTGCGTAGCTTCTGTTTCCGTAAATTGAATTGTGTGACGATGTTTTAAGCTCTAAAGAATACAAGTCGTTGTATTCGCATACTATATCCTTTTCGTCTTTACTCCTCCCTTTACGAAAACCGCTTATGTTTTTGGAAATATATTGAGGAATAACATCATGAAGCAATGCGCCGGTAGCTTGTGGTGAAATGCTCATTTCGCTTATATACATATTTAAATAAGTGTTTATTTTCCCGTGCAAGATACTTTGCCACGATTTTAAACAAAAATCCACCATGTAAGGCTTCAGAGGGTGTTTATCAACCAATGCTTCGGTTATGCTGTGCCATTCTTCAACAGCCGCATTTTTATACGGATTCTCTATAATCATTAATTTCGTCCTCATAAAACAAGCTTAACTGTCCGTTATCTAAGTTAGTTATTCGTTTTTCTGCAATTTCGCAATACTCCTCCTTGATCTCAAAACCTACGCAATATCGATTATTTTTTATGCAGGATTCAAAAGTCGTACCCGAACCTACAAAAGGATCAAGAACAATGCTCTCGGGTCTTGAAAAGCCCAATATCAATCTGTCTATCAAATCTGTAGGAAACTGACAAGGGTGAGGAGTGCGCTCTTTAAAGGCTCTGTTATGACCTGTCGTGACTTTTGCAATTTCCCAAACGTCCGAAGGATTTTTTCCAAGAGTGTTTACTCTGAGTTTTCCGTTCTTTTTTGAATTTGGATATTTAACATTTTTATCCCGTATTGCGTCTAAATTAAACACATAATTTTTACTGTCTTTAACATACCACAATACTTTTTCGTTTCGGGGGCTTAAATAATTTTTGCAAGCTACGCCCGCCGAATAGTTCCAGACTATTTCCTGATTCAGATAAAGCGGAATTTTGTCCCACAGCAAGTAAGGAATAGGAACCGCCCTTCCGTGATTTTCAACAGAAGTATAGCCTAAGTTCAGCATTAAAGCTCCGTCATCTGTCAACAGCCTGCTTGCATCCGAAATCCAGCGTATCGACCAATCCACATATTCATCCAAACTCTTTACTTGTTCATACTCTTTGCCGATATTATAAGGAGGACTTGTGACAATCGTGTTAAATACCGGTTTTTTCAGTTTCTTTAACAATTTAAGAGTATCTCCGCAAAACAAAATGCAGGTTTCATTTTCAAAATATGGTTCATTTAAAACGGATATTAAATTTTGCTTTATTTTTTGAAAATTTTGCTTCATAAGTGCTTTCCGATTGTATGTGCTGTTTAGGGCGTATCTGATACTATTTGCAAATCATACTATAGACAAATTGAAAATTTGGAATGATTTGCAAATAGTGTTTTGGGTGTGTTTCTCAATCAATATATTTGTCTATAGTTTGATTGAGAAACAGTATGAAAACAAAGCAATTTTGTGCAAATTGCGACTTTTCAGATAGCCCTTAGCAATACTTCAAAACATCTCTGCTGTTCTCGCAAATAAACGCCTCTATCCCAAGCTGTGCTTCAAGCTCCGAGGAAATCTTTCCGCAGATAATATTTTCGGTGTGAAAATGTCCTGCGTCAATAACCGTTATCCCTCGGTTCACCGCTTCCATAAAGCCGCTGTGTTTAACGTCGCCGGTTATGAGACAGTCGCAGCCCTGCTTAGCGGCGTTCTCCACGTCTGCTTCGCTGCCGCCTGCCCCCGAGCATACGCCTACCCGCTTAATGACCCGGCCGCTGTCGTAATAGCGGACAGTTGAGCAGTGAAAGGCTTTTTTGCACATCATGGCAAGAGAGGCGGCGTCCGCCGCAAATGCTAACTCCACTATCCTTCCGTAGCCTGTTCCGTCCTTATGGATAGGCTCTAACACAGCCGTTTCGCCGCTAAAGTCAAGAAGCTCTAACATCATATCGCTTATGCCGCCTTTAGCCATATCCACATTGGTGTGGGCGCAGATAGCGTTAATATTATTTCTGATAAGTATGTTTATGGGATTGGATATTTCAACCGCACTGAGCTTGTGAAATATAACAGGGTGATGAGATACAATAAGCTCCGCTCCTTTAAGAGCCGCTTCCTCGGCTGTTTTGCGGGTAATGTCGAGACAAACGGCGATTTTAGACACGGTTGCGCTCATGCTTCCCACCAATAAGCCGGAATTGTCAAATCCGTCCTGAGTGAAAAAAGGGGCAAATTTATCAATAAAGCGATAAACATCTCCAACTGTTGCAGCCATTTTCGTTTCTTCCTTTCTTATAATTTACCTCCTCGGAAACTTCCGAAGCACCGTCTGACTTGCCCTTTTACTGTCATGCTTTGTCCGGTTCCCTTGAAATACATACAGTATTCCTGCGGAAACCGAACTTCGCCTGACAGCAAAATTGCTGCGTCATACGGCACTTCTCCAGTTTCCGAGGAGGTCTAATATGATAAAGCAAAGGACATTCTAAAAAATTCGGGATCTGATATTATTTATAAATAGCGATTGTCAATCGGCGCTAAAATAATTCGGGATTTAAAAACGGGATTACAAGCTCGGTTATTTCACCCTTTGAAT
Source organism: uncultured Ruminiclostridium sp. (assembly GCA_964389845.1). Classification (GTDB taxonomy): domain Bacteria; phylum Bacillota; class Clostridia; order Oscillospirales; family Ruminococcaceae; genus Ruminiclostridium_E. Next base: position 9,911 of record CAYMFX010000017.1, on the reverse strand, counting down.
TTTCTCCCCAATATCCGCTGTACATACCGTCGCCTAAGCCGCTGGCAAACATAACAAGGCGGTTTCCGCTCCAGGGAAGCTGCCATTCTATAAAATCTCCGCCCTCTCTTTGAAATTGGGGAAATTTTTCATAGCTTTGAGCAAAAAACTCGGCAAAATAATCGTCATAATGGTTTTTATCGGGATTTTCCCTGTGCCATTTTACAAGAAAGTCGTTATATTCCGCCGCAATCTGCAAGTCCGTAAAGCAAGCAACTCCCGCATCAACGCCCATAAAGCAAAAGGGTCTTTTGCCGTCGGGATTTACACGGGCTTCTCCCCGGGTATAGCTTATCGCTTCCTCCTCCTTTATTCTGAGCCTTGCAGCGGCTATGCGGATTCCCGCCGTTTGGGAATAAAGGACGGACAGCTCTGCGGGATAGCTGCCCTTTGGAATTTCCCTTTCAAGCAAGGTCTGATATTTTGTTCCCAAATAAACCAAAGGGTCTGCTATAACCACCTGTCCCGTGGGGAAATCGGCGTTTCCTGCGGTAAAGGTTTTTATTCTGTCATTCTCGGTAAATAAGCTCTTGAAAAATTCGGCAGGGTAACTTTCCTGATTTAAGAATTTCAGATTGTTTTCAAAAGCAATTTGCATAGGGTGCTTATTCGGCGTTTGCTGCGGCTGTTCCGAAGGCTCCTTGGGGGCGTTTTTTGAAGCCGCTTCTTCCGACCCGTTTTTCTTTTTAAAAAGTTTCATTGGCAATACTCCCCGTATTTGTCATTATCCGTCGGCTGTTTCTTCTCCGAGTATTTCTTTGCCGAGCTTTAAATAATATTCGTCATGCCTGCCCATTTTCGCAAGCTTTGCCGCCATTTTTTCGTGATATGCTCTATCCCCGTTTTTTCCGATAAAGGCAAATTTTTCGCTTATCTCCTGCGGCTTTCCTATGTAGCTGCAAAGCATGACGGTGTACACCCTGTTTCCTACCTCGGCGGTTTTTTCCGACTCTATTTCCAAGCCCAAACGGTAAAGTCCTCGTCTTAGAAGGTTATCCTTAGTCATGGGCTGTAAAATAAAGCGCATTTCCTTATTCAGAAATTTACAGCGTGAAATTATATCCGCTATCATTTCTCCGCCCATACCCGAAATTATAACGTCGTCTACCCTCGGAACTCCGTCAAGCCCGTCGCACAGCATAAATTTTATACCCTCAATGCCGTAAACCGCCGCCGTTGTTTTAGCCCGTGAAAGGGGCCCTTCGGAAATATCGGTAGCAAAAATTTCCCTTGCCCCCTGCTGCCACAGCCAACAGGGGACAAAGGCGTGATCCGTTCCAACGTCAACTATCTTCTTATCAATGCGCACAAGCTCGGCAACGGTTCTGAGCCGTCTGTCAAGATGAACCCTCATATCAGTTACTTATTGTTTACGGCTTCGTTGAGCTTTTTAACAAGGTCTGCGGGATCGACTCCGTGAACTGCGCAGGCCTCTGCTACGCTTTCTCCTCTTGCGGAGGGGCAGCCTAAGCAGTGCATTCCCATTTCAAAGAAGAAGGGAGCGGCAGCCTCTGCGTTAAAATCCAAAATATCGCCGATGATAGTATCCTTTGTAATTTCCATGGTTAGTTAAATCCTTTCTTTTCTAAGTTCCCTGTAAATCTCCGACAGCTTATGATAAGCGGCGCTCACAAGGAGATATGATTTTTTCTTATTATACACCATTTATAAAAAAAATACAAGTAGAGGAAATAAAGTATTGCAAAACTATCCCGATTGTGGTACAATAACTTGTATATATCCTTTAGGAGGAAGATTATTATGAGCAAAATTGACAGAGCGGCTCTCGACCATATTGCGGAGCTTTCAAAGCTTTCCTTTACCGACAATGAAGCGGAAAAAATGGCGGAGCAGATGAGCGGCATCATAACCCTTATGGATACCATTCGGGATATAGATATTACGTATGACGACACTAAGGATAAAAACCACATTGCCTATAATATGCTCAGAGAGGATAAGGCGGAGGAGTCCTTTCCTACCGAAAAGCTGCTTCAAAATACGGCGACGGGCGGCGACGGGGATTGTTATACCTTGCCTAAGATGATGGAGTAAATTAAACAGGAAGGAACAACCTTATGGATATGACTAAAACCACTCTGAAGGCGCTTCGCAATATGCTTGACACTAAAGCCGTCAGCGTTAAAGAGCTTTATGAGGAATGTTACAGCTGCATTGACAAAAGCGAGGATAAAATAGGCGCATTTATTTCTTTAACAAGGGAAAGTGCGGAAGAGTCGGCGCAAATTGCCCAAAAAAGAATCGACGAGGGAAAAGCGGATTTTCTTACCGGCATTCCTCTTGCGATTAAAGACAACATCTGCACCGACGGAATAAAAACCACCTGCGCTTCAAAAATGCTTGAAGACTTTGTACCGCCCTATGACGCAACGGTTATAGAAAAGCTTAAAGCACAGGACTATGTGCTGATAGGCAAGACCAATATGGACGAATTTGCAATGGGAGGCGCTACTCAGACCTCATATTTCAAGCGCACCCACAATCCCAAAAACACCGACTGCGTCCCCGGCGGTTCTTCGGGCGGCTCGGCGGCTGCGGTTTCGGCGGGGTTCGTTCCGGTGGCTCTCGGCTCCGATACAGGCGGTTCCATTCGTCAGCCCGCTTCCTTCTGCGGCGTTACGGGTATCAAGCCTACCTACGGACGGGTAAGCCGCTACGGACTGGTTGCATTCGGCAGCTCTCTCGATCAGATAGGACCGATAGCAAATACGGCGGCGGACTGCGGCGAGATACTGAATGTTATTTCGGGTCACGATGTAATGGACGCTACTTCGGCAAGGCTCCCCTCGGAGAACTTCAACGCTAAGTTAGGGCAGAGCATAAAGGATATTAAAATCGCACTGCCAAAGGAATTTTACGGAGAAGCGGTAGAGGACGAGGTCAAAGAAGCGGTTATTAAGGCGGCTAAGGAGCTGGAAAAGCAGGGGGCGGTTTTAGTAGACTGCGAAATGCCCTCTCTTAAGTACGGCGTTCCCGCCTACTACCTTATCGCCTGCGCCGAGGCGGCTTCAAACCTTTCACGCTATGACGGAATTAAGTACGGATTAAGGGGAGAGGGCAAGAATTATCGGGAGATGATTTTGGACAGCCGCAACAGAGGCTTTGGAGACGAGGTAAAGAGACGTATTCTTCTTGGCAACTACGCCCTTTCAAGCGGTTACTTTGATGCTTACTACAGAAAAGCCTGCGCCCTCAGGCAGAGAATTATTGCAGAGTATAACAGCATTTTTGAAAAGGCGGACGTTGTGCTTACTCCTACCGCTCCTTCCGCTGCTTATAAAATCGGTTCTCAGGACGCCGACCCCGTTAAGATGTATACGGCGGATATTCTTACCGTGCCTGTCAATATTGCGGGGCTGCCGGGTATCTCTGCCACCTGCGGCAAGGATAAGAATAGTATGCCTATCGGTATGAGCATTGTGGGCAAGAAGTTTGACGAGGCTACTTTGCTGCAATTGGCAGACGCGTATGAGCATGAGGTTAGTCCAATCTACAATTAATTTCTACTTTTTGGAGGCAACCAATGAAGCTTTATCCCACCATAGGACTTGAAATACACGCCGAGCTTCTGACAAAATCAAAGGTGTTCTGCACTTGCTCGGCAGAATTCGGAGGAGACCCCAATTCAAGGTGCTGCCCCGTTTGCAGCGGACTGCCCGGAACCCTTCCCGTGCTTAATCAACGGGCGGTGGAATATATTGTTAAGGCGGGCTATGTTATGAACTGCGACATCAGCCGCTTTACAAAATGGGACAGAAAGAATTACTTTTACCCCGATCTGCCCAAGGCGTATCAGATAAGCCAGATGCCCCGACCGGTGTGTCTCAACGGGTATGTTGACATAGTTTCCGAGGGTGCGGAAAAAAGGATTCGGATAAACCGCATACATCTTGAAGAGGACGCCGGAAAGCTGATTCACGACGAACAGACAAGGCAGACCTTAGCGGACTACAACCGCTGCGGCATTCCGCTTATTGAAATTGTCACCGAGCCGGATTTCCACTCTGCTGCGGACGTTGCCGCATTTGTGGAAAAGATAAGATTGTTATTGCAGTATGCGGGAATATGCGACGGAAAAATGGAACAGGGCAGTCTTCGCTGCGACGTTAATATTTCCCTTGCCGAAAAGGACGCAAAGGAGCTTGGCACCAGAGCCGAGCTGAAAAATATTAATTCCGTAAGGGCAATAGGCAGAGCTATCGAATATGAGATATACCGCCAGACCGAGATTTTGGAGAGCGGCGGAAAGGTTATACAGGAAACAAGGCGTTTTACCGAAAGCGGCGAAACCGTTGCAATGCGCTCCAAGGAGGACGCACAGGACTACCGCTACTTCCCCGACCCCGATATTCCTCCCATAATCTTTACCGAGGAGGAATTGGAGGAGATAAAGAATTCAATTCCCGAAATGCCCGAAAGCCGCAGAGAGCGTTATGTAAAGGAATACGGCATTGCTCCCAACGAGGCTGATACGCTTATAAACAACAAGTCGGTGTGCTTCTTCTTCGAGGACGCATTGAAATTTTACAACAAGCCCAAGAGCGTTTCCTCGTTTATTCTTGTGGAGCTTATGAGGAGAATAAACACAGGCGAAGCGGATATGGATAACCTTCCCTTTAAAGCTGAGGATTTGGCAAGGCTTGTGGAAATAATGGATTCCGACAAGATAAACAAGAGCCATGGCAAGGACATACTCCGCACCATGCTTGAAACGGGGAAAGCTCCCGATTTGATTTGCGACGAGGAAAATCTCTGGATTAAAGAGGATTTGGGACAAGCGGAAGCGGTTATCGACAAAATAATGGCTGACAATCCCAAGGCAGTGGAGCAGTACAGAAGCGGAGAAACAAAGGTTTTCGGCTTCCTTATGGGGCAGGCAAACAGGCAGCTTAAGGGAGCGGCTTCTCCTGCGGCTATTAAGGAGATTTTGGAGAGAAAATTAAATTCATAGAAAGCGAGAACATTATGGCTCTGCCCGAATTTAAAAAAATGACCCAAGACAAAACGGTTATTCCGGATTGGTCGAAATATATGAAGCCCGAAGAGTTTATAAGCTATTCTGTCACCTATAAGGGCAAGATTTATTATGAATTGTTTGAGCAGTTTGTTTTTCCCTGTGAGGAAACGGGGGATATTAAATATTATATCTACGATCCTGTGAAGCACGGAATGCCTTCCGACAGGAAATACCCTGCGGTTATGTTTTTCCACGGGGCAAGCAATGCGTTAATGGGTATTGACTGCATAATGTGCTGCGGCGCCGAGCAGTTTGTTTCCCCGGAGTATCAGGAGAGAATGGGAGGAGCCTATATTATTGTTCCCGTTGCAAACGAAAAGAGAAGCGAGGAAGGGAATATAATAGGAGCATGGAGCGATTTTTCCATTCCTTACCATATTCCCGTTAAAGGCATATGGGACATAATTGAAGAGAAATATCCCAATGCGGGGAGCAGGATTATTTTAGGCGCTTCCTCGGGCGGGGCGTTTACATGGAGGCTGCTTGAAAAATATCCCGATTATTTTGACGGAGCAATGCCTGTCGCTTCCTCCTATATGCCCGACGATGAAGCCTTAAGCAAAATCGGGGAGAGTAGGACAAGGATTCTTGCGGCTCACGGCAGGCATGATGAAATGGCGGACTTTGAAAGGGCTGTTGCACCTTATATTGATAAGCTGAGGTCAATGAAAAATACGGAGCTGTTTCTTCCCCAATGGGTTTACAACGGCGACGGAGGAATTGCTTCGGTGTTCTACGGCTTTGAAATGGGACAGCACTGTATGATAAACTGGATTCAGTCGGATTTGAGGTTTGACGACGGGACAGTGGCAGAGGGTATGGTTTATGATGGGGTTACGGGGTGGATAAAAAGTATAGGAAAATAAGCTGAAGGAGTAGTATGAAGGTGATAAAATGACAAATCACAAAATTATCTTTGGCGACAGCAGAGCTATGAATAAAATCGAAGATGACGGGGTTCAGCTTATAGTTACATCCCCTCCCTACTGGCAGCTTAAAGATTATGGTGCAGAAAATCAAATAGGCTTTAATGACAGCTATGAGGATTATATAAATAACCTTAATCTTGTGTGGCAGGAGTGCTATCGGGTACTTCAAAACGGCTGCCGTATGTGTGTAAATATAGGCGATCAATTTGCACGTTCGGCATATTATGGACGGTACAAGGTAATACCTATCCGAACAGAGATTATTCGTTTTTGCGAAACTCTCGGAATGGATTATATGGGAGCGGTGATTTGGCAAAAAACCACAACCATGAACACATCGGGAGGCGGTGCCGTAATGGGAAGCTTCCCTTATCCTCGAAACGGCATTCTGAAAATGGATTATGAATTTATTTTAATTTTTAAGAAATTGGGAAATCCTCCCAAACCCACAAAAGAACAAAAAGAACTCTCAAAAATGACAAAAGAAGAATGGAATTGTTATTTTTCCTCTCATTGGAATTTCAGCGGGGTTAAACAATCGGAGCATATTGCTATGTTTCCCGAGGAATTGCCGAAGCGGCTTATAAAAATGTTTTCCTTTGTGGGGGAAACCGTTTTGGATCCTTTCATGGGCAGTGGGACAACCGCTTTAGCGGCGAAAAATCTTGGACGAAATTCTGTGGGCTATGAAATTAACCGTGATTTTGAAAATATAATTAAAAATAAACTTTGCCTTTGCAATGGACAACAAACCTTATTTGATTACAATGACTCAAAAGTAGAATTTTTAACTGATGAGAAAAAAATATATAATTTTAAAAAGCTCCCTTACATCTTTCATGATCCTCATAAAATGAATAATAAAGTTGATATTAAAAACCACAGCTATGGGTCCAAAATTGATGGCAAAAGTATTTCTGCAAGGGAAATGTTTACGGTAAAAAAAATAATTTCTCCTGAAGTTATATGTTTATCAAACAATCAAACGGTAAAATTAGCAGGAATTAAAGCTAAGGAGGAGTTTACGGACAATGCTGTTGATTATTTAAAGAAAAAATTCAATAAACGCAGAGTTTTTCTTAAATTGGATAATATATCCTCAAAGGACGGGCAGCCGTTAGCTTATGTTTATTTGGACAACAAAACATTTATCAACAGACATTTACTGCGTACGGGATACGTGGATATTGACAGAAGTTATGATTTTATGTACAAAAATAAATTTGAGGAAGACGTATTAAATGGCTAAGGAATGGATTTTAAATAGCGCAACAAATCGGTTTCAGCTTAATTTTAAACGAAACGTGGGCGCTACCTCCGAAGAAATACGAAAATGCGAGCCTAAAAGCATTGATATGTGGAGAGAATATTATTTTTCAAATGTAAGATCAGAGGAACAAATCATAGAGCTTGGGAGAAAACTTTATGTGAAAATCACCGAGGTGCTTGTTGCCGAAATTGAGGATATTACGGAAGATGACTGTATAAATTATATTAAAGAGCTTGTGATCGATAGAACCTATGACGGATATGTAAGAGAAATAAAAACTATACACGGACAGCTTGAAGAGCTTTTAGATGTCAAAATTGAACCTGCCCCTGACAAATGGGACAGACTTTATAATGTGGATTTTTACATTAAAATTGGTGACAAATACATAGGATTGCAAATTAAACCGGTTTCGGCTGCACCAAGTATTCCCGAAATATATAAGGAAAGACAGATTCAACTTGCAACTCATAAAAAATTTCAAAAGGAGTTCGGAGGCAAAGTATTTTATATTTTCTCACTTAAATCCAATAGTCAAAAAGTTATTGCAAACACTGAAGTAGTCGGCGAAATAAAAAAAGAAATCAATAGATTATGTAATGAATAACAAGAAAGGAACCACAGCAAAAATTATAAAAGAAAACATATACCGCACCCACACCACCGAGATGATAGGAGAGAGCTGTCTTGACAAAACTGTCAGAGTGGCAGGCTGGGTGGAGAATATCCGTGACCACGGAGGGATAAAGTTCATTGACCTGAGGGATCACTACGGGGTTGTTCAAATCACAATGCAGCAGCATGAACAGCTTTTGGAGGGCATACACAAGGAATTTGTAATTTCCGTCGAGGGCAAGGTTATTAATCGGGATCCCTCTACCTATAACGATAAAATTGCTACCGGCAAGGTAGAGATTGCTGCCGAAAAGTTAGATGTGTTAGGCGGAGTTTACGAGAGCCTGCCCTTCGAGGTGGATTCCTCAAGGAACAGCAGCGAGGATATTCGTTTAAAATATCGTTTTCTTGATTTAAGAAACAGAAAAATGCACGATAACATTGTCTTCCGCTCGGAAATAATGCAGTTTATGCGCCAAAAGATGATTGAGGAAGGATTTTTGGAGCTTCAGACTCCCATTCTTTCCACATCCTCTCCCGAGGGCGCAAGAGACTTCCTTATCCCCAGCAGACGGCACCACGGGAAATTCTACGCCTTGCCCCAAGCGCCTCAGATTTTTAAGCAGCTGTATATGGTAAGCGGATTCGACAGATATTTTCAGCTTGCCCCTTGCTTCAGAGACGAGGACGCAAGAGCGGACAGAACAGCAGGCGAGTTTTATCAGCTTGACTTTGAAATGGCGTTTGCTACACAGGAGGACGTGTTTGACGTAGCGGAAAGGGTGTTCCCCGCAATACTCAGCAGGTTCGGCAGCAAGGAGTTTTCCCCCGCTCCCTTCAGACGTATTCCTTATGAGGAAGCAATGCTGAAATACGGTACGGATAAGCCTGACCTCAGAAACCCTCTTGAAATTATCGACATCTCCGATTTGTTTGCAGAAACCGAATTTAAGCCCTTCAGAGGAAAGACGGTAAGAGCGATTAACGTTCCCGGAATGGCTTCAAAGAGCAAGAGCTTCTTTGAAAAGTTAGAGGAATACGCTCTTTCTATCGGAATGAAGGGGTTAGGCTACGTTAAGGTTGACGAAAACTTTAATTATTTGGGACCAATTGATAAATTCCTTTCCGACAGCGACCGTGCCGAGCTTAAGGAGAGAGCGAAGCTTAATGTGGGCGATGTGCTTTATTTTATTGCGGACAACAAAAAGAATGCGGCTAAGTTTGCGGGGCAGATAAGAAACGAGGTTGCCGAGAGAATGGATATTATCGACAAATCCCGCTTTGAGGTTTGCTGGATAGTTGATTTCCCAATGTTCGAGGAGGACGAGGAGACGGGCAAGCCTATCTTTACACACAATCCCTTTTCTATGCCTCAGGGTGAGCTTGAAGCATTGAACACCAAGAAGCCCGAAGAGGTTTTAGCTTACCAGTACGATTTGGTCTGCAACGGAATAGAGCTTGTTTCGGGAGCAGTGAGAAACCACAAGACCGAGGTTATGGTTAAATCCTTTGAAATTGCGGGATATACCGAGGAGGACGTTAAGGCAAAGTTCGGTTCTCTGTACAATGCCTTCAAGTACGGCGCTCCCCCTCATGCAGGCATGGCCTTCGGTATAGACAGAATGATTATGATGCTCCTCGGTGAAGAGAGTATCAGAGAGGTTATAGCCTTCCCGCTTAATTCTAATGCACAGGATTTGCTTTTGGGCGCTCCTACCGACGTTAGCGAAATGCAGCTTAGAGAGGTGCATATTAAGGTCAGAGAGAAACCCGGAATGAATAGCTGAATACAGAAATAATATAAATAACATATATACCTGTCAGAATCGATTTGAAATCGGTTTTGGCAGGTATATTTTTATTGTATAATACTAAAATCAAATAAAAAGCAGACAAATTTATTTTTGCAAAAACAAAGTTAGTTTCTCAATATTGAGAAATCACTCACAGGCGGCATATACAATCTTATACTAATCTTTAATTAAAACAAGACAAAATCCAAGCTCTTCTGGTAATACTA
>CAYMFX010000016.1:17299-28631 GCA_964389845.1 uncultured Ruminiclostridium sp. | reverse complement strand
AAAAATGGACGCACTTAAGCTTATCGCACAGGACAGCATTAAGGCTGACGCACCTAAGTTTGACGTAGGTGACACTGTAAGGGTTCATGTAAGAATCGCAGAAGGAAACAAGACTCGTATTCAGGTTTATGAAGGCACCGTTATCGCTAAGAAGCACGGCGGTATTTCCGAGACCTTCACCGTTCGCAGAGTAGCGCACGGCTGCGGCGTTGAGAGAGTATTCCCTCTTCATGCTCCCTCTGTTGAAAAGGTAGAGGTTGTAAGAATGGGTAAGGTTCGCAGAGCTAAGCTTTATTATCTGCGCGACAGAGTCGGTAAGGCTGCAAAGGTAAGAAGCAAGTTCAACTAAGAACGCACTTTGGAGCGTACTTTGAGCTTATTTCGAGCATGCTTCAAAATTGCCTTTCCGTAATGTTCGGATTGGTTATTGTTTTGTTGATTGCGCAAAAACGGCGGCTGCGCTGCATATCTTAAGCTGACGGGTGCGGCAGTCTTGTTACACTTTGTTTGCGCTTGGATTGCAGACGGTCGTTTTTTTGTTAAAAAGGGGGTCACAATTTATGATAGACGATGAGAAGGATAAGGAAGAAACCATGGAGGCTATCGACGCCGAATCATACAGAAAAATGTTCGAGGAAGAGGAAGCCGAAAGCTTTAAGCCTATTGAGGTAAAAAGCACAAGGCATTTGGAAATCCAAAAGGAGCAGGAAAAAAAGGAAGAGATAAAAAAGGACGCACATTCCGCTGCTAAGGAGGTTTTTGACTGGATAGAAACTTTAGTGGTGGCAATGGTTTTCATTGTCATTTTGTTCACATTTATTGTTCGTGTGAACACTGTTGACGGAGATTCCATGAACCCCACCTTGAACGACGGGCAGAAGCTTTTGGTCACAGATTTGTTTTATACGCCGAATTACAATGATATTGTAATTGTGCAGGCGGCTAAGTTAGACGGAGGCAAGCCCATTATTAAACGTATTATCGGTTTACCCGGAGATAAAATCAGCATTGATTTTACTAAAGGTATAGTAACTCGAAACGGCGAAGAGCTGCAAATAGAATCCGAGGCGGGAAAGCTTTACGAGGACGGACACCTGATAAACGACTACACTACCCGAAACCTTGAAATGACCAGCGGACAGGAGTATACGGTTCCGGAGGATTGTTATTTTGTGTTGGGGGACAACAGAAACCGTTCCTCCGACAGCCGGCTGATGAGCCAAATAGGCTTTGTGGAAAAGAATTTTATTGCAGGCCGTGCAGTATTTTCTATTTTCCCCTTTAGCAGCTTTGGCTTTGTCAACTGACGGCAGTTTTGGAAGGGATTTTATAAATGAAACAAAATCCTCCGCCTAATTATCAGCGGTATATTTACAGCAAGCTTAGAGTTACGGGAAGTAATTACAGAGAGCTATTATACAGAGAGTTTAGAGATGATTCCGACCACCAGCGCAGAGTCTATGGCAGCTTCAAGGCGCAGAACGACTATGATTTACGGAGCGGCGAGGGCATATACGCTTCCGGCGGCAAAAGAATCTACGACCTGATACAAAATACTGTCGAATCGGTTATGGCAGCGTTTTTGCTCCTGCTGTTTGCGTTCAATGTCAGTATTGTGTCCGGTTCTTCAATGGAGCCGACAATGGCGGAACAGGACAGGGTAATAGTACAAAAGCTTTTTTATACTCCCGATTACGGCGATGTGGCTGCAATCTGGGCGGAAAACCTGCCCAACAGAGATACCGGCAGAATGGGCGAGATGATAGTCAAGAGGATAATCGGTCTTGAGGGAGACGTTATTGACATTGACCCCGAAACCGGGACGGTCTACCGAAACGGCGAGCCGCTTATTGAGGATTACATTAAGGAGCCCATTAATCCCGACAATTTGGGGAATGCGAAATATCCTCTTACGGTAGACAAGGGGTGTGTGTTTGTACTTGGCGACAACAGGAATCGTTCCACCGACAGCAGATATATGAACGACGGTCTTGCAGAATATTATGTGGGCTGCATAGATCAAAGATGTATTGCGGGAAGGGTGGTTTTCAGGATACTGCCCTTTGACAGAATCGGGGTAATTGAATAATACTATGTGAGAATAGGAGCTTAATATGAGCTATGAAGGAGATATACAGTGGTTTCCCGGACATATGACTAAGACTCGGCGAATGATAGAAGCTGACCTTAAGCTGGTGGACGCAGTTGTGGAAATTGTTGACAGCAGGATTCCCGAATCCAGCAGAAACCCTGTAATAAACGAGCTTGTGGGCGGTAAACACCGCATAATGCTCCTAAACAAATGCGATTATTCAGACGAGAAAATCACCGAGGAATGGAAAAGGCATTATCAGCAAACGGGATATGCGGTTCTATGCTGCGATTGCAGGAGCGGCAAGGGGCTAAAGGGCTTTGTACCGCTTTTAAAGAGAGAGTTAGGGGACGTGCTTCAAAAACGCAGAGAAAAGGGTATGATTGGAAGGGCGCTTCGTGTTATGGTGCTTGGCATTCCCAACGTTGGCAAGTCCTCCTTTATCAACCGAATGGCTAATTCAAAAAAAACCGCCGTCGGAGACAGACCGGGGGTCACACGGGGCAAACAGTGGGTAACTATCGATAAAGAGGTAGAGCTGTTGGATATGCCCGGCATACTCTGGCCTAAGTTCGAGGATAAGGCGGCGGCGGAAAAGCTTGCCTTCACAGGCGCAATAAAGGACGAGGTTATGGATACCGAGGCGCTTGCGGAAAGCTTAGGAGCATTTTTAAAGGAGAATTACCCCGAAAGGCTTATGGAACGCTACAAGCTTCGGGATTTAGAGGGAAGTATTTGCGAGCTTATAGCAAGGTCAAGAGGAATGATGATAGCGGGAGGCGAGCCCGATACCGAGAGAGCGGCGGCTGCCCTTCTTGACGAGTTTAGAGGCGGGAGGATAGGGAGAATATCTCTTGAACAGGTGCATGTGAAAGAACAGAAGGTACAGCAATGACGAAAGCGGAAATAAAGGCGGCGGAATGCCGTGCGCGTTTTGAATATGACAAGGAGCTGAGAAATGCCTATCCCCTTATCTGCGGAATCGACGAGGCGGGGAGAGGTCCTTGGATAGGTCGGGTGTATGCGGCGGCGGTTGTGTTTGACAACAGCGCCTATATAGACGGGATAAACGACAGCAAGAAGCTTTCCGAGAAAAAGCGGGAGGAGCTTTTTGAGGAGATAAAGGAAAAGGCTTTGACTTATTCGGTGGCGTACGCCGAGGTGGAGGAGATAGAGAAGCTTAATATTTTACAGGCTTCATTTCTTGCCATGAAAAGAGCCTTTAAGGGACTTAACGGAGATTTCGGGGAGATAAAGCTTGCGCTGGTTGACGGAAACAGAGAGCCTGATATTGGCTGTGCAGTCAGAACCGTTGTAAAGGGCGACAGCGTCAGCGCAAGTATCGGAGCGGCAAGCATTTTGGCAAAGGTGAGCCGTGACAGGTATGTTAAAGAGCTTGGAAAGCTGTACCCCGAATTTAATTTTGAATCCAACAAGGGGTATGGAACGGCGGAGCATATTGCGGCATTAAGAGAGTATGGAATAACTCCCGTTCACAGGCGTTCCTTTCTGAGGAAGCAGGAGGAAAAGGACGGAGCCTTTAAGAAATATAACGCTTCTCGGAAGGAATAATTATGCGTTACGGCAATGAAATAAGCGGCGCAAGGGGCGAAGCGGGAGAAAATTCGGTGTGCGAATATCTTAAGGATAAGGGGTATACCGTGATTAAGCGCAATTACCGCATTAAGGGCGGCGAGATAGATATTATTTCCGTTAAGGGCGAGTACATAGTCTTTACCGAGGTGAAAGCCCGTAAGTTCGGGGCTTTGGAAAACGGCGCATCGGCGGTGAACAAGGCTAAGATGAGGAGAATTATAAAAGCTTCGGAAGCCTTTGCCGCCGAAAATGAAAAATATAACGATTTTTATCGCAGGTTCGATACCGCTTATGTTACGGTGACAACGGAGAAAATTCCGAGAGCGCTTGACATTGAATATATCGAGGGAGATTTTACGGCGGCGGATTTGCTTAATAATTAAAAGAAAGGGAAACAATATGAACTACAAAAGCACAAGAAATCCGGAGATAAGCATTACCGGCGCTCAAGCTATCGCTCAGGGGCTGTCTCATGAGGGGGGGCTGTTTGTTCCCGAGAGCCTGCCTCATATTTCCGAGGAGTTTATCGGGGGCTTTGCGGCAAGAGCTATGCGGACAGAGCCTTTGAGATATTCAAGCTGTTTTTGACGGATTTCAGCGACGAGGAAATCAGACACTGCGTTGCCAATGCTTACGGGGATAATTTTGACACGGAAAATATTGCGGATATATCCCATTTGCTTAAGGGAACATATATTTTGGAGCTTTGGCACGGTCCTACCTGTGCATTTAAGGATATGGCGTTACAGATACTGCCTTATCTTCTTACGGTATCGGCTAAAAAGGTCATTCCCGATAAGGAGATAGCAATTCTTGTTGCCACCTCGGGAGATACGGGAAAGGCGGCGCTTGAGGGCTTCAAGAACGTTAAGGGCACCACTATCAGCGTTTTCTATCCCGAAGAAGGGGTAAGCAATATGCAGAAGCGGCAAATGGCTACTCAAGAGGGGGACAACGTGTTTGTATGCGCCGTTAAGGGCAACTTTGACGATTGTCAGAACGGGGTCAAGGCTATTTTCACCGATGAGAAAATGGCAAAAGAGCTTTATAAAATGAACGTGGTTTTGTCCAGCGCCAACTCCATTAACTGGGGAAGGCTTTCGCCGCAGATTGTGTATTATATCTCGGCTTATGCGGAGCTTGTCAAAAATGATGAAATAAGCATGGGGGAAAAGATTAATATCGTGGTTCCCACGGGAAATTTCGGGAATATTTTAGCGGCTTACTACGCTATGGAAATGGGACTGCCCGTTAATAAGCTTATTTGCGCCTCCAACGCCAACAATGTGCTTACCGATTTTATAAATACCGGCGTTTACGATAGGAACAGAAGGTTCTACACCACCGTTTCCCCGTCAATGGATATACTTATTTCAAGCAATTTGGAGCGGCTTTTGTATCATTTGTCCGGTGAGAATACCCAGCTTATCAACGAGTGGTTTAACAGCCTTAAGGAAACCGGCAGGTATGAGGTAAGCAGGGAGGTCAAGGAAAAGATTTCCAAGCTGTTTTATGCGGGCTGCTGCAGCGACGCTGAGACTAAGGCGGCTATCCGAAGCTGCTTCGACAGCTATTCCTACTTAATGGATACTCATACCGCCGTTGCCTACAAGGTTTACAATGAATATAAAAATAAGACGGGCGATAGCACAAAGACCCTGATTGCTTCAACCGCCAATCCCTATAAGTTCGGGGCGGCGGTTTATGAGGCGGTAGGCGGAGAATGCAGCGGGCTTGACGAGTTTGAGATTATCGAAAGGCTTGAAGAAAAGACGGGAACTGTTATCCCTCAGCCCTTAGCTGCCACCAAAAACAAGGAGATTCGCTTTAAGGGCGTTATCGAAAGAGAAAATATGCCCGAAGCGGTTATTGACTTTCTTAAAAAGTAAGGTGATGATTTGAGCTTATTTGTACTGGGCGACCTCCACCTTTCCTTGGGGGAGGATAAGCCGATGGATATTTTTAAGGGCTGGGACGGTTATTTGGATAAGCTAACCGAGAACTGGAACAATGCCGTGGGAGATAACGACACGGTGGTGGTGAACGGGGATATTTCTTGGGCGATGTCCTTGGAAAGCACAGAAACCGATTTCAGGTACATCAACGACAAGCTTCACGGGAAGAAAATTTTTATAAAGGGCAATCACGACTACTGGTGGTCAACCAAATCCAAAATGGACGCTTTTCTGCTTAACAAAGGTCTCGATAAAATCAGCATACTTAACAACAACGCCTTTCTTGTTGAGGGCGCTGCGGTTTGCGGCACAAGAGGCTGGATAAACGACGACACGGGGGAATTTGACCTGAAGCTGCTGAACCGTGAGGCGGGGAGATTAGAAATGTCCCTTAAGGAGGGGGTCAAGTTAGGCGGAGAGCTTACGGTGTTTATTCATTATCCCCCTGTGTTCGGAGGAGAAAAGAATTATTACATTCTCGACGTGCTGAAAAAGTACGGGGTGAAGCGCTGTTACTATGGGCACGTTCACGGTATGGCGGTGAAAAAGGCTTTTACGGGAATGTATGAGGGGACGGAGTTTTGCATTGCTTCATGCGACTGCGTTGGTTTTTCACCCGTTCTTGTTAAAGCTTGATTTTGACTTTGGGAAATATCTTTTTAAAAAATTATGAAAATTTATAAAAATTTTCGTAAAACACTGGAAATTATTTCACTGATATGATATAATAAATTGTGACTGTAAAAATGGAGGACTTATAAATGGAAATTATATCTAACAACAACACGGCAGTAAATACTTCGGAGGTAGAGTTTAAGTGCTCCGCCGACGAGTTTGAGGCGGCATTGCAGACTGCTTTCCTCAAAAAGAGAAAGAACATTACCATTCCCGGATTCAGAAAGGGAAAAGCTACCAGAAAGATGATAGAAACTCACTACGGCGAGGGCGTCTTCTATGACGACGCAGTGAATAATCTTTACAGAGACCATATTGACAGCGTTATCAAGGAGGCGGGTCTTGAAGTAGTTGATATGCCCAATATTGAAGTTACCGCTGTCAGCCGTGAGGAGGGCGTTTCCTTTAAGGCTGTGTTCACAACCAAGCCTGAGGTAAATATTTCCGATTATAAGGGATTAAAGGCAACTAAAATTGTCAAGAATATTACCGACGAGGACGTTGACGGTGAGTTAAAGCGCCGTCAGGACAGAAATGCGAGAATTATCGACGTTACCGACCGTGCGGCGGAGAACGGCGACACCGTAAGCATTGACTTTGAAGGCTTTGTTGACGATAAGGCTTTTGAGGGCGGCAAAGCGGAGAAATTCAGTCTTGTTCTCGGAAGCGGTCAGTTTATTCCCGGCTTTGAGGATCAGGTAGCGGGACGCAATATTGACGAAAACTTTGACGTAAACGTAACCTTCCCCGAAAACTATCCCTCAGAGGAGCTTAAGGGCAAGCCTGCCGTATTCAAGTGCCTTATTCATGAGATAAAGGGCAAGGAGCTGCCTGAGCTTGATGATGAATTTGCTAAGGATATAAGCGACTTTGACACTCTCGACGAGCTTAAGGCGGACATCAGAGCTAATCTTCAAAAGGACGCTGAGACCGCTGCCGATAATCAGGTGGAGACCGAGCTTAACGACCAGCTTATTAACAAGCTTGAGGGCGAGATTCCCAATGCCATGTATGAGAATCGCATAAACGAAATGGTTCGTGACTGGGAGTACAGAAACAGATTCCAGGGAGTTACCGTTAAGGATTTCCTTAATTATTCGGGACAGACCATGGAGCAGTTCAGAGATAATTTCAGAGAGGCAGCCGAAAAGCAGATAAAGCTGAGACTTGCTCTTGAAAAGATTGCTCAGCTTGAAAATATCGAAGCTGCCGAGGAGGAGTTGGAAAAGCATTACAACGACCTTGCGGAAGAACATAAGATGGAGCTTGAAAAGGTGAAGAAGATTATCCCCGCCGAGAGCTTAGCTGATGATATTAAGGTTGAGAAAGCATTTGACCTTGTAAAGGACAGCGCAGAAATTGCGTCATAATCATAGATAAAATTCAATACTGCTCGGAGCTTGTCTTTGAGCGGTATTGTGTCATTTTCGGCTTTGATTCCAAAATTCGACGGGATATGAGCATAATTCCCTTCGCTATAAGGATAATACAACGGAAGAAAGGATACAATATGGATTATATGAGCTTAGTACCAACAGTCATTGAGCAGACAGGACGGGGAGAACGTGCCTATGATATTTATTCAAGGCTTCTGAACGACCGAATCGTTATGCTTCACGAGGAAGTAAACGCCACTACCGCAAGCCTTGTTGTAGCACAGCTTTTGTTCTTAGAGGGACAGGACGCCGATAAGGATATTCAGCTTTATATTAACAGTCCCGGCGGCTCTATCACCGACGGTATGGCTATTTACGACACAATGCAGTATATCAAGTGCGACGTTTCAACTATCTGCACCGGAATGGCGGCTTCTATGGGCGCATTCCTTCTTGCGGCAGGCACTAAGGGCAAGAGAATATGTCTCCCCAATTCCGAGGTTATGATACATCAGCCCTCCGGCGGCACAGGACGTGCTCAGGCTTCGGACATTGATATTGTGGCTAAGCATATCATTCGCGTTAAGGAAAAGATGAATCATATGCTTTCCGATATGACGGGACAGCCCTATGAGAAGATAGTTGCCGATACCGACAGAGATAATTATATGACGGCGCAGGAAGCGCTGGAATACGGCATTGTTGATAAGATTTTTGACAAAAGACAGTAATTACAGAGGTTTTTTATGTTAAAATGTAGTTTTTGCGGCAGAACGGAAGAATACACCTCAAGAATGTTGGTGGGAAAGAACGGCGTTATTTGCAACGACTGTGTTATCACCTCCTACAATATGCTTTTGGAGGAAGGGGAAATCCCTTACGAGGACAGAGCCCGCAGAAAAGGGCATGAGACCGACGCTTTAAAGAAGGGCAAGCTCCTTAAGCCCGCCGAGATAAAGAAAATTCTTGACGAATATGTTATCGGTCAGGACGAAGCCAAAAAGGTTCTTTCGGTAGCGGTTTATAATCACTACAAGAGAGTTCTTTCGGACAAAGACAGGGACGCAGATGACATTGAGCTTCAGAAGAGCAATGTGCTTTTGTTAGGTCCTACCGGCGTGGGAAAGACTATGTTAGCGCAGACGTTAGCTAATATTCTCAATGTGCCCTTTGCCATTGCAGACGCTACCACCCTTACACAGGCGGGATATGTGGGCGAGGACGTGGAAAACGTTCTGCTAAGGCTTATACAGGCGGCTGATTTTGATATTGAGGCGGCGGAAAAAGGCATTATTTACATTGACGAAATCGATAAAATAACCCGCAAGAGCGAAAACACCTCAATCACAAGAGATGTAAGCGGCGAAGGTGTGCAGCAGGCGCTTTTGAAAATCGTAGAGGGTACTGTTTCCAATGTTCCCCCACAGGGAGGAAGAAAGCACCCCAATCAGGAATTTATTCAGATAAACACTAAGAATATCCTCTTCATCTGCGGCGGAGCATTCGAGGGAATAGATAAGACAGTCATTTCCCGTATACATTCCTCAGCCCTTGGATTTGGCGCAGATGTAAGAAGCGAAAAAGAGCATACACTTACCGAGGCATTCCACGAGGTTGCCCCCGAGGATTTGGTGAAGTTTGGAATTATCCCCGAGCTTGTGGGAAGGCTTCCTATAATTACGGTTTTAGACGAGTTGGACGAGGATGCTTTGGTGAAAATATTGATTGAGCCTAAGAATGCGCTTATTAAGCAGTATACCTTCCTTTTCGGGCTGGACGGCATCGAGCTTGATATTAAGCAGGAGGCATTGAAGGAGATTGCCAAAAAAGCGGTTGAGCGTAAGACAGGGGCGAGAGGACTTCGCACCATTGTTGAGGAAATTCTTTCGGAGACAATGTTTGACGCACCTTCCGACGAGACTCTTACTAAGGTGATCGTCACCGCCGATAATGTTATAAACGGAACACAGCCTGAGAGAGTTCACGGGAAGAAGCCGGGGACTGCAAGAAAGACTGCTAAGAGAAACGCCGGCTGAGCCTTTTTGGGGCAATGGAATATTCTGAATACAGACTTAATATTCACAATCAAAAAACAAATATAACAATTAAAACCGACCTGTAACAATTTGTACAAGTCGGTTTTAATTTTGTTTATAGTAGGAAAATGTTATCTCCTATCGCTTTTAGTCTTCTTGACATAAACTACAACAGCGGATGCGGCAATTGCGCCGAGACCTATAAACATAACAACAATCATAGCCGAATTCAGTCCAAAGCCGGTATCGATATTATTATCGCCTTTGCTGTCGCTGCTGTCACCCTTGTTGTCATTGTTGTTATCGCCCTTGTTATCGCCGTTGTTATCACCATTATTAACATCGGCTGTATACACAATTGCATAAGTGGAGAAGCTGTCGCTTTCAAATGTTATTGTGTCTTTATTATCGTCAATATCCTTAAGGAAATCCGCCTTGCCGTCATGGATTCTGATAATGCCGAAGCTGTTTCCCAAAGACCTTATTCCTTCGGGAATATTAATCGTAACAGTGATTTCGGAATTTGTAGAAGAAACCTTGACACGGTTGTTATCGGTAGCCTTAAAGATTGAGATGTTAAGGTATGAGCCGATATTATATTTGGCTTTATCATTGCTAAGCTCTTCCGCAAGCTTTTCAGCCGCTTCCTTTTCGGATTTTTCTACGGTATTGTTTGTGATACTGTCAATGGAAAGAATAATATCAAATTTTGTCCCTTCGGCAGCCAAAGCCTTATCTTCATCGGAAAGCACAGCGTCAGCCAATTTATCCTTATCCATGGGAATCTCAGCCTTAGGAGCGCCTTCTCCCTGCTGAACCGAGGAATTGATATTGTCAATATCTATTGCAGGCTCAGTGGTGGTTTCGGGAGCGGTCGATGTCTCGGGAGCAGTCGATGTTTCGGGAGCAGTCGATGTTTCGGGAGCAGTCGATACTTCGGGAGCAGTTGATGTCTCGGGAGCAGTCGATGTTTCGGGAGCAGTTGATGTCTCGGGAGCAGTCGATACTTCGGGAGCAGTTGATGTCTCGGGAGCAGTCGATACTTCGGGAGTAGTCGATACTTCGGGAGCAGTCGATGTTTCGGGAGCAGTTGAAACTTCGGGAGCAGTCGATACTTCGGGAGCAGTCGATGTTTCAGGAGCAGTCGATGTTTCAGGAGCAGTCGATGTTTCGGGAGCAGTCGATGTTTCAGGAGCAGTTGAAACTTCGGGAGCAGTCGATACTTCGGGAGCAGTTGAAACTTCGGGAGCAGTCGATGTTTCGGGAGCAGTCGATACTTCGGGAGCAGTCGATACTTCGGGAGCAGTCGATACTTCGGGGGCAGTCGATACTTCGGGAGTAGTCGATACTTCGGGAGCAGTCGATGTTTCGGGAGCAGTTGAAACTTCGGGAGCAGTCGATACTTCGGGAGCAGTCGATGTTTCAGGAGCAGTCGATGTTTCAGGAGCAGTCGATGTTTCGGGAGCAGTCGATGTTTCAGGAGCAGTTGAAACTTCGGGAGCAGTCGATACTTCGGGAGCAGTTGAAACTTCGGGAGCAGTCGATGTTTCGGGAGCAGTCGATACTTCGGGAGCAGTCGATACTTCGGGAGCAGTCGATACT
>CAYMFX010000016.1:0-17199 GCA_964389845.1 uncultured Ruminiclostridium sp. | reverse complement strand
TCGATACTTCGGGAGTAGTCGATACTTCGGGAGCAGTCGATGTTTCGGGAGCAGTCGATGTTTCGGGAGCAGTCGATGTTTCGGGAGCAGTCGATACTTCGGGAGCAGTCGACGTTTCGGGGGCAGTCGATATTTCGGGAGCAGTTTCCTCAGGTTTAACATACTTTTCAGCCGCTAACTCCGGATATACAAAAGTGAAAATAGCACCGTCATACCAAACGCCGCTTGGCTCATGGCTCTCGGAAAATGTATTGCCGTAAAATCCGGGAGTATTAGCTCCTGCCAAAAAATACTCGGTATATATTTCACTGTCACCGTCGTCCCAGGTTACGTCGATCGCATACCACTTGTCGTCGTCCATTTTTACATTATTCCAGGCATGGGCTTCACCCTGACCGCTATTGTTGACGCCGTCGCCAACAACAGTTATACACGCAATTCCGTAGCTGTCGCAAAGAGCCTTAAACGCCTTTGCATACCCGGCGCAAACTGTAAGATTCTTATCTGCTACATAACTGTCATTACCGGTTTTGTCCTGAGCAATCTGATAGAATGCGCTGTAAGCGGTTTGATAGTATCCTGTGTCATATCCTTCAGGAAGATTTCCCGATACCGCAAGGTGGTTGTAATTAACTGTGTCGCAAAGATAGTCGTGAATTGCTTTAACCTGCGCTTCCATATCCTCCTGCGTACCTATTTTTGCTTTTGCTTTTGCAATGGCGCTGTCCATTTCCTGTTTAGTGCCGTAAATATTTTCGGTTGTTAAGGAAAACTTAACACTGTCAAAGGTAACGTCATATGTACCGTCGGAATTAGCTTTAATTTCACTGACGCTTGGTAAAAATGAAAAAACGCCGTAGGAAATCCAGCTAAGCTCGGGGTGATCTGCTTCAAGAGCCAAATAAGCGGGGAATATGCAGTTTATAAAACTATTGTATATTTTTTCTTCAGACTCCTCGGATATTATTAAAACATTGCTGCTGTTTACCGTTCCGGTTACAGTAAACTTTTTTTCCGTGATATAGTCTATAATTTCCGCATCCTCAGAGGACAGATTTTCTTTATAATATTCATAAAGAAAATCATAAACCTTTTGCGACTCCTCGTCTAACTGCTCGTAATATTTTGTTCCCTCAAACCTGTTTAACACTCCGAAGAATGACGAAGGCTGAGTTTGAACCTTGGCTAAGTCACGGGCGTCTACGATATAGGGCTTAGCTTCGATGCTGTAAATTGTTTTTGTTGCAGATATTGAGTCGCCTGCGAAGGAATAAGCGGCATACACTGTAGAGGTTGCAGCTAACGCCGCCGCTAAAATACCGGCAACGATTTTTTTAACTCCGGTTAATTTCATTGCACTTATTTTCCTTTCATTATTTTTTATTCTAAGAACAAGCTTTAAGCATTTTCACAATGCCGAAAGCTCAGTCAAAGCTTAGAAGGTGTTCTTAATCCTCCTCCACGCCGAATTGGTACTCGGTAACATGGTGGTAGCTCTTTCCCGCCTTTAATACGCAGGAAGGAAACTGGGGTTTGTTGGGGCTGTCGGGGCAAAACTGTGTTTCAAGGCAAAAGCCTGTTTGTTTTTCCATAGGCTTTCCCGATTTACCCTTTTGCCCGTTAAGTCCGTTGCCGGTGTACAGTTGTATTGCGGGCATATCGGTGCGGCAGGTGAGAGTGCGTCCGCTTTTTCTGTCAACTGCATAAGCCGCTGTGGAAAGCTCCTCTTCTCCCTTATCTCCCCGCAGGATAAAGTTGTGGTCGTACCCGTCAATGTCCTTGTTTCTGATAGGGCGAAGCTCTCTGAAATCGAACACCGTGCCTTTTACCTCTGCAATTTCTCCCGTAGGGATAAGCCCCTCGTCAACAGGCGTGTATTTGTCGGCAAAAATCTGCATTTCGGTATCTAAAACATCGCCCCCGCCGCTTAAATTAAAATAAACGTGATTAGTAAGATTCATTACGGTATCTTGGTCGCATTCCGCATCATAGACGATAGAAAGGGTGTTTTTCTCGTTAAGGCAGTATTCCACCGCAATTGCCGCCGTTCCCGGGAAATTTTCCTCACCGTCGGGGCTGGTATAGCCGAACACAACGCGGCTCTCTCCGCTGTTCTCGTCGTATTCACAGGCGATAAGCTCCCAAACTCTTTTGTTATATCCGACCGAACCGCCGTGAAGGGTATTGCCGCCGTCATTTTTAAACAGCTTGTATTCCTTGCCGTTTAAGGTGAAGCTTCCTCCTCCTATGCGGTTTGCGAATCTGCCCACAAGAGCGCCGTGAGAGGAGTCGTCGCCGATAAATCCCTCTACGTTGTCAAAGCCTAACACAACGTCGCCGAAATTATCATTGCGGTCGGGAGCTTTAATGCTCATTATTGCTCCCGCAAAGTTGGTAAGCTTTACCTCCATTCCCCTGCTGTTGGCAAGGGTGACAGTCCAAAGCTTATAGCCGTTGTGGAATCCTGCTTCTTCTTGTTTTACCATAGTTATTGTTTCCCTTCTGAATTTATGCGAAAATACATGGGTATTGTTTTTATATTAATTTCAATTTAAAATCATTCTTTACAAAATTTTAAATTGAAATTACACCCGAAGCACTATTCTCAAATTATCCATAAAGTTTTACAATCTTTTTAATTTGAGAATAGTATTAAAAAGCTTCCTTCCGCCCTCAGAATCTGAAATACAGGAACGGGTGGTTGGTGCTGTTTACAAGCATTATGCTGGATATTACAAGCAATGCCGCGTTGCACACAATTTGCGCCGTGCCGCTTACCGCAGCGGCAAAGGTTTTCTTTTCTATCCACTGCTTTATCTTGGGTACGACGGGCAGACAAAGCACCGCCGCCGCAAGGAAAAGCCAGATGTTATTCATAAACGCAGTGCGGAATTTGAAATCAATAAATCCGTTGCCGTTAAGTCCCACTAACGACTTAAAGAAATCTCCAAGCTTTCCCAAATCCTCAAAGTGGAATATTCCAAAGCCCACCGCAATGACAATCAGGCTGTATATATGGGCTAAAACCGACGGCATTTTCTTCATCTTCTTGTTGCCTATCTTTCTTTCGATAAAGATAAACACTCCGAAGTAAAGTCCCCAGATTATATAGTTCCAGCTTGCGCCGTGCCAGAGTCCCGTGCAGAACCACACGAGAAAGAGACTCAAATACTGCCTTCTCTTGCCAAAAATAGGAACGTACAAAAGATAGTCTCTGAAGAAGGAGCCTAAGGAAATATGCCACCTCTGCCAGAACTCGGTGATGTTTTTGCTGACAAAGGGGTACTTGAAGTTTTCGTTAAAGTGGAAGCCGAAAATTCTGCCTAAGCCTATTGCCATATCGGAATAGCCCGAAAAATCAAAATAGTACCAAAGGCTGACCAATATTACTCCATACCATGTCCCAAGCACCGAGACGGAAGAAATATCCGTATATCCCGCCTGTGCCGTGCCAAAGATAGAGGTTACAACGGTACTGATATTGTCGGCAATTATGACCTTCTTGCCGAGACCGATAATAAATCTTGTAATGCCCTCGCTTAGATCGCGGGAGGTGGTTTTTCTGCCGTCAATCTCCTTTTCAATAACTCCGTAACGCACGATAGGTCCTGCCACAAGCTGCGGGAACAGGGATACATACATTAAGAACTTGAAGGGGTTTTTCTGAACCGCCACCTTGCCCCAATAAGCGTCCAAAATGTAGGACAGTATCTGGAAGGTGTAGAAGCTGATACCGATAGGAAGCCCGATATTCGGCTCGGGAATGTCAAAGGGGAGAACAGCGTTAAGGTTTTCAACAATAAAGTTGGTGTACTTAAAGGTCGCCAGCAGTCCCAAGCTGACAATAACGGAAATGATTACGCCGAGTTTTGCTTTGGGAGTATCCTTGTATTTGTCAATCAGCAGTCCGCAGCCGTAATTTACCGCCACGCTGCCCAAGAGCAGGAATATCCACAGAGGCTCGCCCCAGGCGTAAAATATCAGTGAAAATATAATTAATACGGCATTTTTCCAGCGTATGTTCCTGTTTATAAAATAAAACAGCAGACAAAGCGGCAAAAATGCGTACAGAAAAAACAAATCCGAAAAAACCATTTTGAAATTCCTTTCGTTGTCCGTCAGAGCCTATCAGCCTAACCTGAGCATTTCGTCAATGCACTTTCTTGCCTGCGCCGCCTCTTCCTCTGTCATCTTGATTTCAAAGCCCTTTTCTTCGGGATTTTCAAGAGTGTTCAGCACGTCCATAAGCGTTGTAAGCTTCATATCGGGGCAGATAAGCCTTTTGGACAAGGCGAAGAATTTCTTGTCGGGACATTCGTACTGCAAGGTCTCTGCTATTTCCAACTCGGTGCCTATTATAAATTCCTTCTTATCCGATTTTTTTGCAAAGTCAATTATCCCCGAGGTTGAACCGACATAATCGGCTTGTTCCGAAACTTCGGGTATACATTCGGGGTGAACCAGCAAAAGTGCGTCGGGGTGCAGTTTCTTTGCCTCCTCAGCCTCCTCCGCCGTAACCGAAGCGTGAATGGGGCAGCCCCCCCGGAACAGCTTTATATCCTTCTCCGGCACGTTATTTTTGACAAACTGACCTAAATTGCAGTCGGGGATAAACAGTATCTTATCGCTGTCCATTTTCTTTACTATTTTAACGGCGGAAGCGCTTGTGACGCAAACGTCGCAGTGCCGTTTCAGCGCCGCCGTGGTGTTGATATATGCAACAACGGCTCTGTCAGGCTCGTCTTTTTTCATTTGCTCTAAGGCTTCGGGCTTCATCTGCTCCGCCATTGGACAGCCCGCCTGTGGGTGGGACAAATAAACCCTCTTGTCCATATTAAGCATTTTTGCGGTTTCCGCCATAAAATGAACGCCGCAAAAAAGTATATTTTTTTGTTTAGCTTCGCATACGTCACGGCTGAGCTTAAAGCTGTCGCCAACTATATCCGCAATTTCGATTATTTCTCTTTTAACATAGCTGTGCGCTAATACACAAAAGTCTTTTTCCTTTTTTAGCTGTAAAATTCTGTTTTGTGCTTCTTTGACAGTCATAATTTTTCCTTCCTTACTTATTTTATTATATACCTTTATTTTGGCTTTGTCAATATTCTGACAGGGGCTTTAGGCTTATAATTAATCAGACAGAAAACCATTGCAAAAGTTACACTTAATTCTATTTCAGATTGTTAATCAGTCTGCCCATTATTTCGCAGTCGCCGGTTTCCGCTTCTCTTTCTCCGTATCTTATATTGCAGTAAGCGTCTACCACCTTGTCCAAGTCCTCAAAATCGGTAATGCTTCTGCCTTTTTTCAGATGTATTCTTGTGGTGTCGGAGGGGTTGGTTCTTTCTTCTTTCTCGCCGATTTTTATCATAAACGCTTTGTAGCCTAATCTGAAGCGCTTGGTGGGGTCTTTTTCACGCTTAAAGGCTTTTACTGTCTTTTTGAAGGCGTTCCTTTGGGGTATATTCCTGTCAAGCTCCTGATATACGTCGGTGTAGTAGCCCTCGTTGGTTTGCTCCATTTTGTTGAAGCGCTTTTTCATTGAATCGAGAAATTCCCTGATGAACATCATTATGGGCTTCCTAAGGAGAATTACCGCAAGTATTACCGCCCCTGTTATCACTATCCACCAGAAGGGCTGACTGTTGAACAACGTTTTCACTTCAATGTCGGGTACCGCCCAATCGGGAGGTCCTTCCTCTGTTTCAAGCATCGGATTGTTGAATCTGTCAAGTAAAAATCGGATAATGGCAGCTATGGCTTCCCAAAGCCGGGTCGAAAGATACCCCACAAAGAAAAACGTACCTAATACTATTCCGCTGAAGCCCAATGCTCCCTTAATATTAAAGCTTCGTGACGACTTGGAAATAAGCTTCTCGCTGCCTCTCCTGCTCATTGCCAGCTCGTCAAGTTGTTTGCGGTTAAAATACAGCGCTCCGAGAACGATCATCAGGGCGGCAATTATCATTAAGGTGGTTGTTCCTATGCCGTTCCTTGTCTCAAAGGAAGCGGAAATAGGGTACATAAACGCCATTTCAAAGCAAAAAAAACCTATCAATATTCCCCGCATCATCTCCTGCCCCGAGGAATGCCTGAATCCGAACCAACACCACATACCCATTGCCGCAGGTGAAAACATCAGCGCTAATCCGCCTATGCCCACAGCGCTGAGATAGGCTTCTGCAATAAGCACGAAAATGCCGCAGACAATAACTGTCGAAAAGCGCAGTAAAATGCGTTTGCTCTTTCCCAAAGCCGGTTTCATAGCAATCCCGAAGCAAGCGCCTGTCCCCCAGCTTATAATTCCCGCCGCAATGCCGAAGCAAAAGCATATTAATCCCGCTTCCTCAAAAATGCTCTCAAAGCCCGCAATGATAAATGGGAAGGGAATTAACGCCGCCATAATGACGGAAATAGCCGTGGTAAGCCGATTAGTTATTGCAGTCTGATTTGTTTCCGTCACCGCTTTCCTCCGCTCCTTTCCTTATCTGAACAAAAAAGTCCTCGTCCCTTGCCTCGAACCTTGTGGAATACACCCGAACCGACTGCCCCGTGCCTATCCTGCCCTTGAGGTAGTCGGAGGTGGTCTGTGATATATAAGGCGCAATAAGAATAATGTCCGTATACTCCTCGGGTCTTTGCCGGGTTATATAATCCGTTATGGGCAGATTGTACTGAGGTTCAACACGGGCAAGCCGCCGAAGCAGTTCAAGCTGAAAGTCCTTTCCGCTGCCGTTTTTTCTGATTTCATCATCGGGAATATTTATACATAAGGTATATTCAGCTTTGCTATCAACGCCTTGTTGAATAGCAAAAGCCGCCGCCTTTATTAAAACCTCGCAAACCGAATTTATTGCAATCGCCTGTAATTCATCGCTTCTCTGAAAGCTTAGGACAATGAGCAGTCTTGAAGCGGTGGTGTAGTCCTTGTTCAGCGCCATAAGCCTGCCCATTCTTGCGCTGCCGTTCCAGAAAATGCTGTTCATAGGCTCTCTGCCCGTATATTCATGAGCGCCGCTAATCAAAAACGGGTCCTCGCAGATAAACCGCCTGACTAAAATATCTCCCGACAACAGGCGGCTCGAAGGGCAGAAGTCCTCGGTGTTAAGAGGCGTCGGAAGCACGGTAAGGCTTTCGCTGAGCTTATTCACCTTAGAAAATCCCGCTAAGCCGAAAAGGTCGCTTCCGAATATTGACCTTGAACCTATTTCAAAGACTCCTCTGGCGGCGCATTGTATTTTGCGAGTTCTTGTACAGCGCTCTTTGCCCTTTAAAGAAAAGATACTGGGGATATAGCAA
The DNA here is from genome assembly GCA_964389845.1 of uncultured Ruminiclostridium sp. Lineage (GTDB taxonomy): Bacteria > Bacillota > Clostridia > Oscillospirales > Ruminococcaceae > Ruminiclostridium_E. The sequence continues at coordinate 9,900 of CAYMFX010000016.1, read as the reverse complement.
AGCTTTTCCTTGCTTTCCTCTGCTTCGACGCCGAATCTGAGACAGGAGGGGGCAATTATTTCCGTTTTTATGAAGGGCAGCGGTAAATGCTTGTCGTTGCAAAGTATCTCGGTGAGAAGAACCTCTTCTCCCTCGTACACTTCGTTTTCCTCAAGCCTTGCGTCATAGCTTAAGCCCTTGCTCCCCCATTTGCGGTACAGCAGCGACTGAATCCCAAGCGCCGCACCCAATATTATCAGAATAACGATTATTTCCATAGCTTACCGCCCGCTATCTCCGATCCCCGGGAATATCCTCGGTAGGCGTTTTTATCGAGGAAATTATTTCGCCCACGGCTTCTTCCGGGGAAACGCCCCTTGTAATAAGCCTGTGAGGGATAACGTAAAGCGCCGCCTTCTGCACATGGTCGGGGGTGACAAAGTCTGCTCCCTCAACCGCCGCTAAGCCCTGAGCCATACGCTTAAGTGACAGCAGACCTCTTGTGCTTAATCCGAGTTTTACGCTGCGGTGGTTTCTTGTAGCCGCTCCTATGTCGATAATGTAATCCGCAACCGCTTTATTAACGGCAATTTTTGACGCTTCCTCCTGCATTTTCGGTAGCTCTCTTCCGTCAACTGCGCTTTCCAAGGAATCCAAGGGGTGAGAGTATCCGATACCCTCTAAAATTTCCCGCTCCTGCTCCCTTTCCGCATAGCCTAATGACATTCTGATAAGGAATCTGTCAAGCTGAGCCTCGGGAAGAGGGAAGGTGCCGGTATTCTCAACGGGATTTTGTGTTGCAATAACGATAAAGGGAGGGTCAAGCTTAAGCTGTTCTCCGTCAATTGTAACCTGTTTTTCCTCCATACATTCCAGCAGCGCCGACTGAGTTCGGGGAGTAGCTCTGTTTATCTCGTCCGCAAGGAGTATATTGGTGAACACGGGACCTTTTCTAAGCTCAAAGGCTTGCTCCTTCATATTGAAAAAATGTATGCCGGTAATATCCGATGGCAAAAGGTCGGGGGTTAGCTGTATGCGCTTAAAATCACAGTCGAGGCTTTTTGCCGCCGCCTTGGCGAGAACGGTTTTTCCCGTACCCGGCACGTCCTCCAAGAGAATATTGCCGCCCGCAAGCATTGCCGACACAATAACGCCGATTTCTTCGTTCTTTCCCTTTATTACCCTGCCCACATTGCCGATAATTTTTTTTGCATACTCACTGCAAGTCATAAATTCCTCCCGTTTCACATCTTGAACACGTTCTTAGCTTTTCCGAACAGCCTTATTCTCGCAATAAGCTTCCTGCTTCTGTTCATTCCGTCAAGAGTATCATCAAGAAGCTTTTTGACCGAGCCGTAAACCGCAGCCTGTTCATCACCGGTGAATGAAGGCTCCTTATCATACTCGCTCTTTTCAAACATTGGGATAGCCCCGCTTATTATTCCTTTCTTTCCCAACCTTATGTCGGCTCTTATTCCGAATTCCTCGGGAGTTTCACCGTTTTGACGTTCTATTCCGCGCATTGTCAAAAGCTTAAGGGTAAATTCCAGCATTGCCTTAACCGCCTTGTCCGCTTCTCCTGTTTTAAAGAAGCTCAGCAGATTGCGCTGTTTTCGGTCAAGCCCCTTGAATGCTCCCGCAATTGCCATAATAATTGCAAATATCGCCAAGACTGCCGCCGCCGCAATAAGAATTATTTTTAGCGCCTCCGAATTGCCGCCATCTCCCGAAGCTCCTTCTTCGGACGTACCGGTTGTAACGGTGCTTTCTCCCGATTTGGCGGTGGTGGTTTCCGAAGGAACGGTAGTTACCTCGGTGAAAGTATTCGTTGTTGTTGAAGCGGCAGGGGTTGTTACCGCAGGTGCGGCTGTTGAGGTAATGGAGGGGTCTACTCCTTCCGCCCACCTCCAGGAAGGCGGGGTAGGGTCGTAGGGGAGCCAGCCTAAGCCCTCATAGTAAACCTCAACCCATGCGTGTAAATCAGAATCCGTTACCTCATAAACATAGTGCCCGTCAGAGGTGCGGGACTTGTAGTTATCGCCGCCGACGCTAAAGCCCGTCACATATCTTGCGGGTATGCCCAATGACCTGAGTGAAAGGCACATAGCGGTAGCGTACATTGCACAGTGTCCCGATTTGGTTTCATTGAGGAAGGTGTATAACGGAGAATTTTCTCCCGAGAAATTGTCGGTTTCAAGGGAATACTCAAATTCCCCCGATAAAAGCCTTTCCTGTATCTTGTTGGCAGTATCCGCAATATAAGCATTGCGGAAGGCATAGTCCGAATAATACGCATTGTTCACAAAGTCCGCATATTCCCCATAAACCGGCGGATATATTCCTTCAACAAATTCCTCAACGGTCAATCTGTCGTCAATGCTTATTCCGGTGTAAAAGCTTTCAACATACGAATCGTAAATATCCAAAAGCGCTTCATACTCTCCATGGCTTCCCGGAAGATTTTCTTCTCTGTTATTTATTCCGAAATGAAATTCATACATGTCATTGCTGCGTTCGATAGCGTAGCCATAGCCTTCTATAATGTTCCCGGGGCTGTCAATGGGATACAGCACTCCCGTTTCCATAGAATTTATTCTTCCGCTTTCGGATATTGCGATAAAGTCTCCCATAACCTGAAAGTTGTTGTTTTCACGGAAGTTGTATGTAAAGGGGGTTCCGGGAAACAGCACGGTTTTCATATCCTGCAAATAATTCACCTTGACCTTTTGCAGCCCCATAGGGTGCTCCCTGCCTAACTCGGAAGCCTGAGAGTTTATGAGGCTGTAGCCAAGGTAGTATTGTATCTCTGGAACATACCTATCGAAGCAGTCCCCAAGTGTGGTGTGGGAGCTGAGATAGGGATTGCCGAGATTGTAGGTCATGTTGTCAAAATCCAATTTGGCTATTGAGGTCCATTCATCGCCGTCAAGATAATAGCCTATATCGCCTCTAAGATATATTCTGTCGGTATTTTCGGTGGTTATTTCCGCTACCTTTATGCCTTTTCGGGAATGATCCTCAGGGGACAAGCCGCCGGAAATATTTATCCCTCCTCCGTCGGAGTTAAAAAATCCGTTAAAGGCTGCAACGGGTTTTCCCTTAAACAGCCCCAAGCCCCAATCGCCGATACTCTGAAAGGATTCCGAGATTTTATTTATTATTTCCTCGAACTTGATTGACCCGTCCCGGGGGAACACCGAGGACACTATTCCGAAGGTGACGGCGGTTACGGTAAACATAATGAAGCCGTCGGAAAGATGCCTGCCGTAACGCTGAAGGTCGGCTGTAAACCGCTTTTTTAAGGGCAGCTTGGCATTCTGCTTTCGGTACATTCTGTCCTCGGCATGAACGCTGTAGGCGCCGCCTGTAGACAGATGAGTATTTGCGGAAGCGGTGGAATTTACCGCCCACATTGCCATCATTCCCGCAATCGTTATTCCTAATGAAGCGTCGAAGGAAGCTTTCAGCGAAAGAAATGAGGGAACTGACGCCGCCGCAATAAATACGGCGATAGGAGCGGCATAAAACCGCCTTACAGTAGAACCCGCACAAATGAGACCGAAGAGTATGTCAAGAATTATCAGCATGGGAACGGGCTTATAAAACGACCATTGCAGCGCAACGCCGGTATTCACAATAGGTCCGTCAGCTAACGAAAGCACATACAGTGCAAAGCTTTCCGCAATATCGTAAATCTCTTCATGAAAAAACAGCCAAATAAATCCCGCCGCTCCTATCAAAAACGCATATACATACCTTTTCTTAACGAAGGTCAGCAGAGTATAAAAGGTTATAAAGGAAAGCACAGCGGTCACGGCGGCAGCGGCGGCGCTCTCACCGGTGATATTAAGCAGACGGTTAATATATATCGCTCCCGCACAGCAGGTAATTAACGCAATAAGGGATTTAAGCGGAAAAAGTCCGTAGAATCCCTTATCCCTGCCAAAATACGGGAAATTATAAATTGCATATGAAGGTATTTTTTTATTCTTCTTCTTCATTTGAACTCCGTAATATTGTGTCCCGATTATATTGGGACGTTATACGCCGATTTTAATTGGTTCACAGCATTAGTCGGCTTGAACCGTAAAGACGGCAGACAATTTTCACTATTTCATTTTGAAATTCATCGGGGTCTATGATAATGTAATTGACATTGTTAAGCTTCTTTATATATCTGTCCGCTTCCTCCTCATATTCTCCTATCAGAATAAGACTGAACTCCTTGACGCCCGAAAGCTTTTCCGCAAGCTTAGCCGTTTCATTATTTACAATATGAGTTATGAGGATTATGTCTCCGCTTTTTTCTCTGTCTGAAAAGGGCTTTTCCGCTTCCTCGGCAAAGCTGTGACCGATTTCGCAGTTCTTGACCTTTGCAAGCTCTTCGCTTGTTTTATAAATATCGTCCAGAAGAGAAACGGGAAATTCCCGAATATTGTTTTCTTCACCGTTAAAGAAGGAGATAAGGGTATCACGCTTTTGCCTTACATTGTAGAGGCTTATCGCAAGCGCCGCTTCAAAAATACAGTCGGTATAAAAGGTGTTCAGTCTGTCGTCGGAGCCGTGTCTCGTAATATCGCAAACTATGCGGGTTTCATCGGAATGGTTTTTCGCCGTCTGCCACACCATGTAATCATCTTGTTTGGAGGAAAGCTTCCAGTGTATGCGCTTTATTTCGTCGCCCTCGCCGTATTTGCGTACATAGCTGCGCTCGCTGCCTAATTTGTCGAGACTTTGGAGAACCGATTCCTCCTCGCTTTCGGCTGTAAGCCCTCTGCCTGTGCCAATATCGTAAATTTTTGGAGTGACGGTTACTTTGTTTCCGCATTTAAAGGTTTTTCTCAGCTTAAAAATTTTAAAAAAGTCGTAGAAATACGCTCTTTCAATGGAAAATTCATATTCTCCCCTGAATTTGGCGTCATAGGAAAGATTAAGCACTCTCTTTTGCAAAGGACCCAAGGAAACCACTAACCGGGCTTCCTTCCTTTCTCCGATGTCGGGAGTCAGCGCTGTAATATAAACGCAGGAGCAGGGGAATATAAATCGGTTTTTCACCGTTACCTGAAGCCTTATCTGTCCTCCCCGCTCAATAATGACGGGATTTTTTTCGAAGCTGAGCGTGAATGCAAATCTTCCTATCAGGTTTATTACAAAGGTCACAACGGGCAGTATCAGCACGGTTATCAGGATAACCGACGACATAGGTCCTCTGTAAACCTGAGAAAATACCGCCGCAATAACAATAAGCGATATATAAGCAAAACGGTAAGCCGCCATTTTAACCCTGTGCCTTTCCGAAGGGATACATAATGCTTTGATTTATATCCGACAAAACATTGCTCGAGGTGATTCCCTTTATCTTTGAGTCCTGTTTAAGATGTATCCTGTGCTCTAAAACATGAGGTATCATTACGGAAATATCCTCCGGGATAACATAGGTTCTTCCCGATATAAGCGCCATTGCCTGAGCGCATCTCATAAGGGCAAGAGAAGCTCTGGGACTTGCGCCGAGGAGGACGGCGGGGTGTCTTCTTGTTTCCGCCACTAAGCTTACTATGTACTGTGTCAGCTTGCCGTCAACATTGACTTGTCCGGTAAGCTCTCCGAACTGCTCCAATTCCTCGGCGGTACAAACGCTTTGAACCTCCTCCATTGGGTCCTTGCCGCTTCTGTCGTTCAGTATCTCAACCTCCTCTTCAAGAGTGGGGTAGCCCATTTTTATTTTAACCGTGAATCTGTCCAGCTGAGCTTCGGGGAGAGGAAAGGTCCCCACAAAGCCTAACTCGTTTTGCGTTGCAATTACCATAAAGGGGGAGGGGAGATGATATGTAGTGCCGTCAACGGTGACGTTTTTCTCCTCCATTGCCTCCAGAAGCGCCGATTGGGTTTTCGGAGAGGTTCGGTTTATCTCGTCGGCAAGAAGAATATTTGTCATTGCCATTCCCTGACGGAATTCAAAGTGGTTTGTCTCCTTGTTGAAGAGGTTAAAGCCAGTAATATCTGAAGCGGTAACGTCGGGAGTGAACTGCACTCTCTTAAAGGAAAGCCCTGTAGCCTTACCCAACGCCGACGCCAAGGTGGTTTTACCTGTTCCCGGAACGTCCTCCACAAGAACGTGTCCTCCCGCTAAAAGCGCAACCACAAGAATTTTTATAACGTCTCTTTTTCCAACGATAACCTTTTCTATTTCGTCAATAAGGGCATTTATGGTTCTGTTTACACGCCCGCTGCTTATTTCCATTTTTGTTTTCTCCTGTCAGAATAGACTTTTATTTTAAAGTATATCATATTTGGGAGGTAAAATCAATAATCGGAGCAAAATTGTAAACAAATTGTAACCTTTTGGCATTTTTTTAAAATTTTCCTCAAACCCCCTTGACATATATCGGGATATATGATAATATATGAACATACAAGCATATGTACATATGAAAGGAGCCGATGATATGGCAGAAACCGATTTTCTCTGCGCCGAGGACAGCACGGTTAAGAACGTGCTTGAAAAAATGCCCCCCGATGAAATGCTGTACGATTTAGCGGAGCTGTTTAAGGTTTTCGGGGATTCTACAAGAATAAAAATTCTTTACGCACTTTTTGAATCGGAGCTTTGCGTAAACGATATTGCGGCGCTGTTGGGAATAACTCAGACCGCCGCTTCTCATCAATTAAGAGTGCTTAAGGTAAACAAGCTGGTTAAAGCGAGAAAAAACGGAAAGATGATTTTCTATTCCCTTTCCGACGACCATGTTTACAAGATCATTTCACAGGGAATGGAACATATTGAAGAATAAAGACCAATGTACAATGGATAATGGACAATTGTGGTATCGCCTTTGGCGATGAATTTATGAAAGGAAACATAATAATGCAGAAAACATTTCAATTAATCGACTTGGACTGCGCTAACTGCGCCGCAAAAATGGAAAACGAAATTAATAAGCTTGAAGGTGTGGAAGCCGCCGTCAGCTTTATGACCCAGAAGATGACAATTACCGCTCCCGACGAGAATTTTGACGCTTTGATGAAGAAGATAGTTAAGCTTTGCAGAAGGGTTGAGCCGGACTGCGAGATTGTTCTTAAATAATTCTTTTAATAAAAAACAGGGAGGTCAACGGAATGAAGGGACTTACCGTAAAGCAAAAAAAGACGCTTATCAGAATCATAATCTCCGCCGTGCTTTTAGCAGGCGTTTATGCCGTTTCATATCTTGCGGATATAACGCAATGGCTGAGGTTAGGGCTTTTTCTCGTTCCTTACTTTCTTATCGGCTGGGACATTTTGTGGAGGGCGGCAAGGAACATTGTTCACGGACAAATTTTTGACGAGAATTTCTTGATGTGCATTGCCACTATTGGCGCTTTTGCTTTGGGGGAATACCCCGAAGCGGTTTTTGTAATGCTCTTTTATCAGGTAGGCGAGTTTTTCCAGAGCTATGCCGTGGCAAAGTCAAGACGCTCTGTTGCGGAGCTGATGAATATCCGCCCCGATTACGCCAACGTAAGGCGCGACGGGAAATTAGTCAAGGTGGATCCTAAGGACGTAGCGGTAGGGGATACCGTGGTGATAAAATCCGGAGAGCGCATTCCTCTTGACGGCGTGATTCTCAGCGGCAGCTCAACTCTCGATACGGCTGCCCTTACGGGAGAATCTCTCCCTCGTGAGGTTCAAGAGGGAGACGACGTAATAAGCGGCTGCGTCAATGTCGGCGGACTGCTGGAGGTGAGAGTGGTAAAGGAATTCGGACAGTCTACCGTTTCAAAAATTCTCGATTTGGTTGAAAATTCAAGCAGCAAAAAAGCTAAAGCGGAGAATTTTATCACAAGGTTTGCAAGATATTATACGCCCTGCGTAGTAATAGCCGCCGTGCTGCTGGCGGTGCTTCCTCCTCTTATTTTGGGAGCAGCCTGGGGCGAGTGGATAGAGAGAGCGCTTATTTTTTTAGTAATTTCATGTCCCTGCGCATTGGTTATCTCGGTTCCCCTCAGCTTTTTCGGCGGCATAGGCGGCGCTTCCAAGAACGGCATACTTGTAAAGGGGGGCAACTACCTTGAAGTTCTTTCAAAAACGAGCTATGTGGTATTCGACAAGACCGGCACATTGACCAAAGGAGTGTTCAATGTAACAGCCGTACACCCGGACAGCTGTTCGGAGGGCAGACTGTTAGAGCTTGCCGCATATGCCGAGAGCTATTCCGACCACCCTATTTCCCGTTCCCTTAAGGAAGCCTACGGAAAGGACATTGACAACAGCCGTATAGGAGAAACAAGGGAGCTGAGCGGACAAGGCGTTGAAGCGGCAATAGACGGCGATTTGGTTGCAGCGGGGAACGATAAGCTAATGGAACAGCTTGGCGTAAAATGGCACCCCTGCCACAGAACAGGCACCACCGTTCACGTTGCCATAAACAACCGTTATGCCGGTCACATCGTTATTTCCGACGAAATAAAGCCCGATTCCAAGGAAGCTGTAGAAGCGCTGAAAAAAGCGGGGGTTAAACAGACGGTAATGCTCACGGGAGATTCAAAGGAGGCGGGCGAAAGCACTGCTTCGGAATTAGGTCTTGATAAGGTTTATACAAAGCTCCTGCCCGCCGATAAGGTCATGAGGGTAGAGGAGCTGCTTAAAGAGAAGGGGGAGACGGGAGCTCTTGCCTTTGTGGGCGACGGAATAAACGACGCTCCCGTATTGTCAAGAGCCGATGTGGGAATAGCAATGGGCGCAATAGGCTCGGACGCCGCAATTGAAGCCGCCGACATTGTGCTTATGGACGATAAGCCCTCTAAAATTGCCGCAGCGATTGGGATTGCCAAAAGGACTATGAGGATTGTGAAGCAGAATATTGTCTTTGCATTGGGGGTTAAGGCTGTGGTATTGATATTGGGAGCAGTGGGGGCTGCCAATATGTGGGCGGCAGTGTTTGCCGATGTGGGAGTGTCTGTAATTGCTATAATAAACTCAATGAGAACCTTAAAACAATAAGATAACTACAGTCAGGAGGTAACGGATATGAGCGAAAGCGAAAGAGAAAAAGCAATAATGCTTATAAACGAAATGGACGAAGATAAAAATGAAACGCCCAACTCGGAAACACTCCAAGCTTTTAACGAGGGCGATGAAATGCTTGCCAACGGAACAGGTCAACGTTTTGAAGGCTCCACCGAGGATTTTTTTAAATCTCTGTCGGAGGGCTAAATATGTTAAAGCTATCTGTAACATCACAGTTTCTTGGATAAAAAACGAATATTAGCTCATCACATCTAAAAGGGCAGCTCTGCAAAATGCAAAGCTGCCCTTTATTGATCGTTTCTAACATTTAAGCTTTATCGGTCTGAGAACCTGATAATCTCATGAAAACGTGCCGAGCAGTAATATGGTGAATATCCGATTTGCTCTGCCATATGCACGAGAGACGGATTTTCACAAATATTTTCATCTATCCAGTCAATCATCTTCTGTACCGCTTCGTTCCATTCTTGCAAGGCTGTTCACCTCCCTTCCAGATAAATAATATCACATATAAAGAAGAATAATCTTGACATAAGTTGCAAACTCATAAAAAACCACCTTCACATTCCCAAGTCATCTTCCCATTCAAGGGAGAACGCCGTCCATCTTAAACGATGAAAGACTCTCGGGTTTATGTCGGTGGCTTTTATTTTAAATTTACTTGGTTACGTTAAAAAATCAATTACTCGTTGATCTTGGTAACAACGCCTGAACCAACGGTCTTGCCGCCTTCACGGATAGCGAAGCGGAGACCCTCTTCAACTGCGATAGGAGTGATAAGCTCAACGTCCATTAATACGTTGTCGCCGGGCATGCACATTTCCTTGTCGGCAGGGAGAGTGATAACGCCTGTAACGTCGGTAGTTCTGAAGAAGAACTGCGGACGATAGTTGGAAACGAACGCGGTATGACGAC
>CAYMFX010000015.1:0-28636 GCA_964389845.1 uncultured Ruminiclostridium sp. | reverse complement strand
CAAGACCGCTACCGAGGATACCCAGAATTACAGGGATAATGGTTGAAACCATTCCGCTAAACTGGTTTGTAAGCTGTTCGCCTGCCTCAGCCATCAGAGAATTGGTATCCGTGGAAGTTGTTCCGGTATCAGCGGCGGAAGCCACAACAGCCATAGCGCAAGTACTTATTGCCGCGATTGCGGTGCAAAGCATTGCCTTACCCTTTTTACCAATCTTTTTGAAAACGGATTTAGTTTTTTTAAGCATAAAATCACCTCCTTATTAATTATTGTGCTTGAATACGGCATTGAAGCAGAGGGAGTAAATTAAACCTAAAAGCCAACACACACCTGACAATAGGAAACCTCCGAGAATGCCATAAAAGCCGAATTGCAACAGTATCATTCCGCACCTCACTTTCTCAGATGACGGAAGATACACGCTCCCGCGATTACTCCGAGCATTATAATGATGATTATAAGCGCGGTGTAAATATCGTCGAGCGTTGTTCCGGTGACTATGAAATCACCGTTCGAGAAATCAAGTTGATTTGCCAACGGGACTCACCCCCGTAATCTTGCCTTTGATGTTGGTTTCAAGCTCAACATCATGTTGAACGAGCTTGGAGAGTTCATCGAGGGAAAAACCGAGGTTATTCCACATTTCAATACTAACAAATTTCCTATCGGTATATCTGCCGATAGTGCCTTCATCGGGGTATGCAATGTGGAAATTGTAACCGTCAATGTGCTTGCCGTCTTGGGTGTCGAAGTCCAATCTTTGGAGACCCTCAAAAAATACCTTTGCCATTTTTACACCTACTTTCTGCCCCGTTTCGGGCGTTAAATTTGTATAGCGCGGAAGTGCGCTTGGTGGCGGTTGGTTTTATGTCCGAACCGCTAACGGACTATTGAAAGGAGTGATGTGTTTTTCAAATTGTTCCACGTGGAACAATCGTTTGGTTGTATCTATTGCTACTTATATTATACAACCGCAAGGTTGTGTTGTCAAGTGTACAAAAGAAATTTTGTATAAATTACCAATTTAGGAGGGCTGTTTTTATGAAGTATCACGAAAGAATCAAAGAACTAAGGCTTAAAGCAAAGTTAAGCCAAACACAGGTAGCCGAGGTGCTTGAAGTAAAGCAACAGCAGTACCAGCGATGGGAATCGGGCAAAAGGGATTTTCCGATTGCGGTTGTTGTACAGCTTGCGGAATTTTTCGGAGTTTCCACGGATTACATACTTCTGGGGAAAACAGAAAGCGTTCCGGAAGATAATGAAGAGATTGGTTAACACGCAGCTCAGGCTGTAAGATTAGATTTTTATGGAGGTTGTAATGACTAAATTATTAGGTTATATCATAGGTATATCGCATATTACAGGTATGTTATACATTTTTTATAAGACATACAAGCGTAAGACGCCTAAAACATTTATAAAGGTATATTGCACTGTATTTGGTATTGTTTTTTTTATGGCAGCATTAGGGGCGATATTAAAAGATAATTGGGTTACCGCAATTCAAGCTATAGTAAACGTAGTTTTGGTGTTAGTACTAATACCGATTCTAGTAAAAATGTATGAACAAGGTGCAAACAAGAAGCAAAAAACAACGGAAAAACAGAATCAAGAGGAAACCGAAGAGCAACTGTCCAAGGGTAAGGTTACATATCCGTATAAGCTGACACAAAGCGTTTTATCGCAAAAGGAAGGCTACTTCTACCGTGATGTTCGTCCAATCGCGGACAAGCTGGGGTTGATTGTGTTCACGAAGATGAGGCTTGCGGACTTACTGGAAGTTCCGAAGGGGACGAAGGATTACACAAAATGGTTCAACCGGATAAAGGCAAAACACATTGACTTTATTTTTGTCGACAAGGAATACCACATTAGATTACTGGTTGAGGTCGACGACCCGACGCACAACCGCCCCGACAGGCAAGCGCGTGACGAAGCGGTTGACGAGATGTTCCGACAAGTCGGATTGGAAGTGCTGCACCTCAGAGCGTGGGGCAAGCAGTACGGCGCGGAGGATCTGGAAACGATAATTACAAACGCGCTGAATGTTCAGGAATCCAGCTCAGGGAAGTGAACATTTTAAAGTGTGGAATTAGAAGTACTAGAGACAAGAATCTAAGCGAGAAACACAAAATTGTGGAAAACTCCCAACGAAAATGGTAAAGTTGATTAGCTATAAAAAGTAGACAAAGAATATAACAAAATTACTCTCCACAAAAATAGGGAGTTTTCCACAATTTTGTATACTGCTGTCCTATCGTGCGATTGCACCGCCCTAAACGATCATTAAAGTAAATATGTTTTCGCGCGACCCAAGAGCCTGTTCAACGTAATAACCGTACCCGTTCTGGCGACAGGCACAGCCGCCGGACCGCTGTTCGGGCTGTTTTACGGAGCGCGTGACAAGCAGGGCTTGAAAAAGACGGTCGGAAACGGACTGGCTATCGGAGTACTCTCCACGATCATCTGGGCGGGCGTGTGCATAGCGATCATGCCGTTTTTGCTGAAAATATTCATGCGGAACGCTTCGGGCATCGAAAATGCCGAACAACTGATAACTCAAGGGATATACATAATGCTGATATTCGTACCGATAAGAACCTGCGTGATGACGCTAGGGCATTTTTATGAGGCTACAGACCATATCAAGCTGTCGCTGGCGATGATGATAATTGCTATATTTCAGAAAACATGTTATAATACTACCTATAGTATTTCTATTAAAAACTCAGGATTGATTTTTGAAAGGATGATACGATCACATAGTATCATGTGGTGAGCTAAATGCGTATTTGTATAAGCGAATATGGTGCAAAAATTCGGCTTTCGAATAATCGCTTGCTTGTCGAAAAAAATAGCAAGTGCATATGTTCAATTCCGCTTGAGCTTGTAGACAGCTTGCTTGTAAACTCTTCCGTTCAAATCACTTCGAAAGCACTCATTGCTTTGTCAAAGAGGAATGCGAGCGTTTCGTGGAAAAACAATGCTAATAAAATCGTATGCAGTCTCCTTAACGAAAGCTTTATTCAAGTAACAAGAAGAAAAGCTCAGTATGCGGTATCAGATAACAAACGCTTAAAAACTGCTCTGTCGAGAGAAATTATTTCCGCAAAAATACATAATCAACTATGATTGCTTGCCAAAATGAATTGCAAAATAAAATATACTGCAGCCGAAAGAGCTGTCTGTACTTTGTCTGCCGCCGAAAAGCAATGCTCCGGCGCAAGCATATCGACAATACGCGGGATTGAAGGTATGGCATCACGCTGTTATTTTTCGGCTCTCTCGCTGTTTATTGACAGTAAATTTGGTTTTGACGGAAGAAACCGTCGTCCCCCTAAAGATCGGGCAAATGCTGCTTTCAGCTATTCATATACGCTGCTTTATAACTATGTTGATACTATTTTGCGAAGCTCAGGTTTTGATACTTTTGAAGGAATAATACATGCTCCGCGTAGCGGACATAGGGCATTGGCGTCGGATATTATGGAAATATTCCGTTCATTTGTTTCTGATTTTTCGACTATCGCCTTTCTTGAAAAAGCAGATACGAAAGCTGATTTTGATTGTACAGAAACGTCTGTTTATCTTTCAAATGCCGGAAGGCGCAAGATGATCGAATTATTTGAAAGCAGGCTTTCCGATGAAGCTGATACGGATAACGGATATAAAAATAATGTTGATGGGCTTATCCTGTCACAGGTGGATAGGCTTTCTGTGACGATTGAAGAAAAAAGAGCTTCGGCGCTTAAACCGTTCAGAGACAATTAAGGAGGATAAATGCACATTTTAGTAATATATGATGTTTCCGACAATAAAAAAGACGCAATGTTGTGAAAGTTTTTAACGGTTACGGAACAAGGGTTCAGAAATCCGCGTACGAATGTATTATCACCAATGCAATGTTTGCGGCGTTGGAGAAAAAATTGGCGCGTATCATTGACAAAACAGATTCTGTAAGGATATATCATCTTTCAACCGGGGCGATAATCAAATCCTTCGGTTTGGAAAACAATGTGATATATGGCAGTGAATCATATCTGATTATTTGAGAAAAACGCTTGACAAATTTCAAAAATTATGTTAAAATCATTAAAAAGGGGCAGTAAAGCAAATGAAATCTGTATGTGAAATGTCGAATAAATGGCTTAGCAATACAGCTTTGCGGGTTTGCAGTGTAAACTACCCCTACACCGTTAGGTGATTGACACCAGACACTGCAGCCTCGAGCGAGCAGCTTTGTTCTTTGTGTAAACTACCCCTACACCGTTAGGTGATTGACACTTGTAAGCAAAGTTCATTGCTTTTCTGAGCATTATCTCGTGTAAACTACCCCTACACCGTTAGGTGATTGACACTACAATTTCATCACTTTGTACAAAATTGTGTAAACTACCCCTACACCGTTTAGGTGATTGACACTTGTAACATAAGATCCGATGGATATTCCTTTCTCAGTGTAAACTACCCCTACACCGTTAGGTGATTGACACAAACGAAAAAATGTAGTATAAGGAGCTTCTGCAGCGTGTAAACTACCCCTACACCGTTAGGTGATTGACACTTGGGCTGCTCCAAAACAAGTGTAAGAAGTTCTTCGTGTAAACTACCCCTACACCGCCAGGTGCTTGAAAAAATCCCACCATAAGACCGCTTGTCTTTATGGTGGGATTTTTTGCAAATTTTTCTTGCTAAATATTGACCTTTTTTGTTAAATATGGTAAAATGAATATAGTTTTTACAATCTTCGGTCACTTATCTTCAGCGACTGAACACAAAAAGAAACGGAGCTGATAAAATGGCGGATACCGAAAAATGTGTTTTAGCGCTGTATGACTGCCGAAGCAAGCAGGAGTATATTTACCGTACAAACAGGATAAGAGAGATATCCGGCGGTTCGGCGCTGCTGGCGGACGTGTATAAAATGTTTTTTCGGAAAGCAGACGAAAAAGGCATTAAAATAAATTCCGATTGGAAAAGCGAAAAAGAATTCTCGGTTGACGGCTTTACCGAAAGCGGCTATGACGGGGAAGTCATCTATGAGGGCGGCGGAAATCTGTTTGTGATTTTCAGCAGCCGTGAAACATATATTCGGGCAAACCGTATTTTTTCCAAAATGCTGCTTAATGAAACATATTCCATTTCGCTTGTCGCGTCCTGCGTAGAGGTCGGAGGAAATTTTCTCGATGACCGTAAAAGCTTGTATGAGGAAAACGGACGTATAAAAGCTACCGGAAGCGCTTCTGTGCCCTGCTCCGTTCTGCCGATAACGCAGGTTGACAATTTAACGTATATGCCGATCGTTAAAAAAACGACCGTTGACGGAAAACCCGTCTCGCTTTCCATGGAAAGTGTTTTGAAGCTGAAAGCTTTTGAGAAAATAAAAAATAAGGGCGAAAAGTTTCTCGATGATATTTCCGGTAAAGAAAATAAGGGAATCGAAAGCCTGATCGCTGTAATCTATGTGGACGGAAACGCCATGGGAAAAAAAGTCAAAAGCTGCACTGAGGGAAAAAGCGGCTATACGGAATGTGCCCGGGCTTTGAGAGAACTTTCCGAGAACACTAACAAAACTTTTGTTGAGCGCCCGCTGAGCGCAATAGAAAAAATGCTCGAAGAAAAAGACGAAAGCGGCGGCGGCAAATGGCGTACCGTAATTGCCGGCGGAGACGAGATAACCATTATATGCCATGCCCGTGCGGCGCTTGATATAGCTATGACATATTTTGAAACGCTTGAAGAAGAAAACGAGACTTTGGATACGGATAAGAAAAATTACGCCTGTATGGGTATCGCGATAGCGCACAGTCACGCACCGTTCGCTGATGTTTACAAAATTGCGGAGCAATGCTGCGAATCGGGAAAGAAAAAATCACGCGCTAAAGACAGTATGGTGAATTACGTGGATTTTCATTTTTGCCATGCAGGGCTTACAAACGATCTGGACACGATCCGTGAAAACAGCGATAAAGATTATATTGCGCGTCCCTACGAATTTTCGGAAGAGTTTCGGCAATTCGCCGAGCTTGGGAAAAAGCTTGGCTGCATTGGCAGAGCCAATATAAAGGAGTTAGCCGCCGCAATTATAAGGGGAGACTCATTTTACCGTTTTGAAGCCGAACGCATATTGTCAAGATATCCGAAGTGCGGCATTCAAAGCGGCAGTGAAAAGCAAAAAAAGCTTATATTTGACATAGCAAATATATACGACCTGTGGTTTGCCGAAAGTGAGGAGAGCGAATGAATTACGAACTGAAGATAATTCTTAAGTCGGATTTGTGTTCCGCAAGCGGAGACGGCTTTTCCCTTACAATAGATACGGATGTGTGCTATGACGAATCGGGTCTTCCCGTAATACCTTCGCGAAGGCTTAAGGGCTGTATGCGCGAAGCGGCAGAGTACATAGGTGCGGAAAACATAGATGAAATTTTCGGAGCTGCGGGAGATGTAAACAGGGGAGCGCTCAGGATAGGCAATGCCGTGCTTGAAAATTATTCCTCCCTTAGAGAACAGATAAACCGAAACGAAAAAAACGCACAGCAGATATTGTCTTTGTTTACTTCTGTCAGGGCCATGACCGCTATTGAAAACGACACGGCAAAAAAAGAAAGTCTGCGCTTTATACGCGTAGTAAACCATTATTCACCCTTGGACGGAAATGAAACGGTGTTTACCGCACACGTGGAAGCAGACGAAAAATATTTCGGTCAGTTGGAAAGAATATGCAGCGCAACAAGAAACATAGGCTATAAACGCAATCGGGGCTTTGGTGCCGTAAGCTGCCGTCTGATAAAGACTGATGAAGCTCGTGAAACGGCTGTTGTCGGTGAAATCGCGGACGGCGAAAAGGAATATGAGATACGGTATTCGATACGGACGGATTCTCCCGTTATGCTGCCCGGTATGATAGCAGATGAAACGGACGACTATATTGCCGGAACGTCGGTAATGGGCTTTTTTGCGTCAAAGTATCTTCAAACTCACGATGCGGACGATAAATTTGAAGAAATTTTTCTAAAAGACAACGTAATATTTTCCAATCTGTATATACTTTCCGAAAACGATACTGCCGCGGTTCCAACATCCTTTGCGATAGCGAAGGATAAAACCGCAGATAAGCAGCTGTATGTAAATTCCATCGTTTCCGAAAAGGGCGACAGAATATTAAAACCTCTGAAAGGCGGTTATTTTGCCGACGGCAAAGAAGTAAAGGTGAAAACGGAAACAGTATATCATCACAGCGACAAAGAAGACGGCTCGCTTTACACTCAAACGTGCATAAGCGCGGATCAGCGCTTTGGAGGAACGATTCGCGGAAAAGGAAAATATCTTCTTGAAATATCGGCGATACTTGGTGAAGGAACGGTTTCCGTTGGCAGAAGCAAGGCTGCCCAATATGCGGAATGCGAGGTGACTTCCGCAAAAATAACAGAATGCAATGACGAATCCCTTAAATATTCGGAAAACGAAAAAATAGTCGCAATATTCCATTCCGACGCGATTTTTTCCGATGAAAACGGAGTATGCTGTACAGATTTTGACAGTATATGCGAAAAACTCGGAGTTTCCGGAGCTGACAGTAAGCTTTCGTTTATGAAGTACAAAACCGTTACCGGCTACATGAACGCGGGCGGATACAAAAAACCGCATTTGCGCGCGGTAAAGGCGGGAAGCACTATTTGCTTTTCATCGGGCGGCGCGAATACTCTTCCTAACGTCGGATATTTCGGCGAGAAGATCGGAGAAGGTTTCGGAAAAGTTAGTTTTGTTAAAGCGGAAAATATCATGGATTTAAACGGCGGCGTTTTTCCCGCCGAAAAAAGGGAAAACCTGTCCGATGATTCATTATGCAAGCTGCTGGAAAAAAACGCGGAGCGCGAGGCAATGCGCACCGAAGCAATAAATTACGCGAAAGAAAATCAAAGCACATTAAACAGACTCACGTCCTCATTCGTCGGAAGGGTGCTGCTTATGATACGTCAAGCGGAATGTTATACCGACCTGTTGGAGCGTATAAATTCGGTCAAAACCGAGGAGAAACGGAAGGAAGCAGAAAAAATAGCGCATACCGCCGAAAAATATTGCAATAACGGAATGTGGAGAGAATATCTTGAAATAATTTTCCTTCTTGCAAAATATTTCAATAGGGGGAAGACGGAATGAGACGAACATATTATAAGCTTGACATGAAGCTTAAATCTCCCCTTTCTTTGGGCTCGGGAGCAAACGATAATACCGACGGCGACGTTCTGCTCGACAGCCGTGGAAATCCTTTTATACCCGCGACATCTCTTGCGGGTGTTATTCGCCA
Organism: uncultured Ruminiclostridium sp.; assembly: GCA_964389845.1. Taxonomy (GTDB): domain Bacteria; phylum Bacillota; class Clostridia; order Oscillospirales; family Ruminococcaceae; genus Ruminiclostridium_E. The sequence goes on along the minus strand of CAYMFX010000015.1, from coordinate 20,325 downwards.
CAGTCTTGATGAAGAAACAGCCAAAAAGCTTTTCGGCAGTATCGGGGACGACGGGCACGCAAGCTCGGTGATCGTATATGACGCGGATTGCATAGGCAAAAGCACCGTTTCCGTCCGCGACAGCGTAAAGCTGACCGATAAGGTGGCGGAGGATATGTGCAAGTTTGATTTTGAAGCGGTGGAAACTGGTGCGGAATTTGTCGGATATATTGAGCTTGTCGATTGTGGAGAAGACGATGACAAGACGATACTTGAAGCGATAGAAAAAATAAATTTAGGTCTCCTGCGCTTCGGATATAAAACAAGCAGAGGATACGGTACGGTTGAGATTACTAAATGTCTGAAAATAGTGTTTGATAATGTTGACAGTTGGCTTGATTTTAATATGTTTGACGATGCACAATGGGAGAGTGCGGAGAAAATGAAGCTGTGCTCCGAAGTCGGTACCGTGAAAATAACATTATCATTGAAACAGCGCGGCGCTCTCTCGATAAGAAGCTATGCGACCGAGCCTTCCGTTGGAAATGACTCCGCGCCCGATTATGTACAGCTGTCGCTGAGAGACGGAACCCCCGTTATCCCAGGTACAAGCTGGGCAGGCGCTTTTCGCGAAAGATTTTCCGAGTTTAGCGACGAGGAAACCTGCAATAATTTATTTGGTTATATTGAGAAAAGCCAAAAGGACGCTAAAAACAAAAAATCCGCAATATATTTCGATGAGAGCATGATACTGAATGCAAAGCCGAAAATAATCACCAGAAACTCGATAGATCGTTATACCTGCGGTACCAACAATGGCGCGCTGTACACCGAAAAGACCGTATATAACGGCAGTACCGAGCTGAATATTCTTATTACGGAAAAACAGTCATGCGATACATATTCCGCACTTATGGCGGTAATAGCCGATCTTGATAACGGCTTGCTTCCAATCGGAGGACTTTCATCGGTAGGAAGAGGACTTTTTACCGTGGAAAAGCTGCTTGTGAATGAAAAGGATAAAACGGAAGCTTTAAAAAGCTATAACTTTGCCGAAATAACGGAGGTGCTTGCAAATGTATGATTTTATCGCGGAAAAAGGAACGGAAAGCGAAAGCGATATTCCGGAGCTTTTCAGGTCACTGTTGAACGGCAGAGATTTTTTCGCTTACTGTCAGTATACAACGGGAATAGTCTGCAAGAAATATGACGGTGCGATTGATGATATTGCTCACCTTTTAGAGGTGAGGCTGTTCAACGATTCAAGCGAGATAAGAGCGGTGCGTTCGGGCATAGGAAAACCGTTTATCTGGCGGGAAATAGACGACGGAAAATTCAAGGAAAAATTGGATTCCTCAAATGAGAATTTTGGTGACAGAACCTATTCGGAAAAGCAATATCTTGATATAGACGCCATGAAATCAAACGGGAAAAGTTACCGCTTTACCGGCGGAGGAAGCTATACGCTGCCCGTTGAAAATGCGGAAAGGATTGAATTGCTGCACTACGGCGACTATGACGAAAACGGAATCTTTACTCTCAGGGATTTCAGAATCGTCCGGATACTGAAAAAAGGAGAAAAATAATGGCTGATTATACCTTTATTAACCCTTATACTTTTGTCCCCTTCCCGAAAGGAGGCGCGGTGCGTTACGATCTGACCGACCCCGCAAATAACGGGGACCCTCTGTTCAGCGGAGAGATAAAGTGCACCCTTATCACAAAAACACAGCTTGCCGTTCCCGACACACTGAAAAATCCCAACGCTTCGGAAGATGAAATAAAAGAATATGATTTTTTCGGAATAGACATTGACGGCAAAAGAACGGCGGCTATTCCCGGAAGCGGAATACGCGGCGTTATCCGAAGCGTATACGAAACGCTGACAGATTCCTGCGTGCACCTTAATGATAAGGACGACGACTACTTCCACACAAAAGTAAACAAGACAACGCCGGGAATAATCGAATATAGGGACGGCAGCTATATTCTGTACGAAGCCGAAAGAATCCGTGATAAGACAGACAGCCAATATTCAACGGGAGATATTGTAACTTTCTTTTCAAAAAAGGGTATGAGAAATGCGTCCGATCTTGTTGATTATTTTTCCGATAAAGGAAACAGAAGCGGCGTATATCTCAGGGTGAATACATTTGAGACTAAGGGCGGCAAGTCTCATCCAAGCGTTTTTGTCAAGAAACGGCCTGTTGAAAAGAATTTTGACAAAGTGTATGTTGACAGACTGAAAGTCAATGTGGAAATGTATGAAGGTCAATATAAGGACGAATACAAAAAAGCAATAAAAAATATGGAGACGAAAGAAGGAAAACAGCTTCCCGTCTGGTACTTCAGGGATAGTGCCACCGGACATTATTACCTTGCCCCCTCTCAGTATTCAAGAGCCGTTTTCGTCAATCAGCCGAAGGATATTGTGGAATGGGCGGGAGTAAAAAGCTGCACTTCAAAAAAAACCGCCTGCGCCGCTTGTGCGCTGTTCGGATTTATCGGAAAAGACGGCAGCAGAGCAAGCCGTGTAAGGTTCACCGACGCAGTATGCGAAACCGAAGACTGCTTTGACGAAAGCTATATTCTGCCTGTTTTGTCAGGTCCCCGACTGTCGTCCTTTGAATTTTACCTTGACGGAAACGGCAGCAAAAAATACGGTCCCGATTTTCCGGACGTCACTCTCGCGGGAAGAAAATTCTACTGGCATAACCAAAACGCAAAGATCGCGGCGGACGACGAATTTGCCAAAAGTCACCCGAAAATGGCGTCGAAAATTGAGCTTGTAAAACCCGAGTGCGAATTTAAGTTCAGTGTGTTTTTCGATAAAATAACCGACGACCAGCTTAAGAAATTGATTTTTGCTCTTAATTTGGGGAACAACGGAAAAGATTCACCCCAGTGCCACAAAATAGGGCACGGAAAACCCTTAGGCCTCGGCTCGGTAAAAATAGTTGTGGACGGCGTTTTCAAGCGCAGCTACGAGCAGGGCAAATATTCCGTAAACGATGTTACCGAGGATATGCTTAAGGACGCGAAAATCTCTTTGTTCCGCGCTTCCAAGGAGCTTCGGGCTTTTATTCAAAGAGTTTTGTATTTTAAATTCAATAAAGATAGTATCATAGACTATCCGAGAACGCAGCCCGGCGGCGATATTTTCAAATGGTTCGCCGACAACCGCAAGGGGCTGAGAAGCCAAGGGTACATAGAGATAAAGCAAACGCTGCCGAAAATCACCGACAATGTTCAAAGCTTATCGGGAGAGCTTTATGACAGCGGGAATGATCAAAATGGCAGAAATCGCAATTACTCCAACGGAGGGTATAGCGGGGGACGGCGGAATTGACCGAAAGGCGGAAGCATAAATGATATATCAGACGGATTTTATAACCGACAGCGTTGATACCTCAAAGCTTTATTCCGATATAGGAGTGAAAATCCACGGGGCGGCAATGGGGCTTGTCAGGCACAGCTATGCGGATCTGCTCCACAGAAAGGATTATCACCCGTTTTCTATCTTTACCGTTTCCGCAGACGATCGTATTATAATAAGAGTATCCGCGCTTAATGATGAGGCGCAATGTATAATTGAGGGCTTCCGCAAGGCGGAAGTCCTTCGGATATACGGCGTCGGCGAGCTTCGGTTTACAGAGCAAAGCGAAGCTCCTCCGATCAGTGCGGAAAAAGCGGGAGAGCTTATAGTCGGCGACCGCTGCCGAACGGCTTTTGTTTCTCCCGCAATGTTCAAGTCGGACGGGAAAATATGCTGTTTTCCGGAGACGGAAAAGTATTTTTACTCGGTTATCCGCAAATACAACAAGTTCGAAAACGCCGCGCTGTCCTATGATGAATTTTGCGCTGCGTTTGCCGAGGGGGAAACCGGGGATTATCAATTAGGACGGACGGGATATAATGTAAGCGGGAATATCTTTTTCGGAATGACAGGGTATATTGACTACCGTTTTCCTAATGATGTTCACTGTCGTGAGCTGCTTAAGCGTGTGTTCGCTTATGCGACTTACTGCGGAGTCGGAGGGAAAACCGGTATGGGTATGGGGGGCTTTGTTATTTCTTAAATATTAAAAAAGTATTGACAAACAAGGAATTTTATGTTAAAATATGCTTGAAAAGGGGTAAAAAATTGCTTATTTTGTATGTTGAATTTGCAAAAAACAGCATAACCGTACGGGTTTGCGGGGTTGCTGTGTAAACTACCCCTACACCGTTAGGTGATTGACACACATTACTCAAATTGTCCAATTTGCAATTTCAGTGTAAACTACCCCTACACCGTCAGGTGCTTGAAACAAAACCATCCCGATATCCTAAAGTTGGATATCGGGGTGGTTTTTTAAATTTTTTAAGTTTAAACATAAAATTTTTGACGTATAAAATGAAAGGAAAGATAATTTGATTATCATGGGTTGAGCGGATAAACCTTTATAGGCATTTAAGACTTTGTTATTTCATTAACATTTCAAAAATATTTCTAAAATATTAAAAAAGGTATTGACAAACGAGGGATTGTATGTTAAAATATGCTTGAAAAGGGGTAAAAATTTTGCTTATTTTGTATGTTGAATTTGCGAAAAACAGCATAACCGTACGGGTTTGCGGGGTTGCTGTGTAAACTACCCTTACACCGTTAGGTGATTGACACAATATGCCAAGACATATTAGGACTGAAAGTACCATGTGTAAACTACCCTTACACCATTAGGTGCTTGAAACAAAAACACCCCGATATCCTAAAATTGGATATCGGGGTGTTAATTATTTAAAAAGCTTAAAAGCGTTTATCCTTTCCGGCGGTAAACAGTACAAGTTTGCTTTTATCCTTACCGTTTTTTCATAAGTCAAAACCGTGCGTTTTCCTTAATCCGTTCGGTCTTAAGGCTAAGCGCGGCTTAAAGCCCGATTCATATCACTTTTTAAGCCATGAGGGTTAATTGAAACTTTGTTTCCCTTTTTTTGAATGATGTAAAAGTATAATCCCTGTTTATGCCGTAAACATACAGGTTTATATTGGTGTTTTGATTATATGCTTTCGCGTGATTTACTTTATTTCTTATGTCCCTTACAAATATAAAATCAATCAGCATTCTTTTCAATAACTCAATATCAATGTAATTGATACTAAAGCCTTCCGGAATTGTCCGAGCATTTAAATGATATACTCCTGACAAAGAAGATAAATCAGCTTTGTTTGAGTTTGTCAAATTTTCCGCTCTGCGTAATGCTTCCTCATTAAATACCGCGATGATGGCTTTGCTTCTTGGCCACCGATTATGAACCATATAATTTCTTATATTCTCATCATACTGATTTCCGATTACGTTAATAAAATTTTCGCCGATAAGTGTTCCCGGCACATTTTCATTATATATGGTCAGCGCCTGCTGTATCAGATTATTTTCAAGACACCACTCTATTACGCTTATATAAGCGGGGTATCCCTCATTGGAATCCAAATGGAATTTTTTTCTGAAAAGGGGGATTAAAGCTTTAATTATAAACAATCCGTTGCTGTTGTCGGTTTTGTTAATATCTTTTTCAAAATTGTTCAAGCTTTCCTTAATGTTTTCAAGCTTTTCGGTAAGATTTGTGTCACATAATTGCACGCTGTCACCGAATTGCTTCATACTGTTTAAAAGATTTCTTATCGTATCATTATTCAAATTAGGAAAACAATTTCTAAGCGAAACAACAGTACCGTGCCGTACAAATTCATTTACGGCGTCAAGCAGCTTCATATGATCGAAGGAGATATCCGTATTGACTATCGTGCAGATAGGCTGACCCGCTAAATTTTTTCGGGTTATGTCCGCATAATAGGCATGAATACCGTAACCGTAGAAGGACAACAGCTTAGTGAGCAGCTGGATAAATATAAAGCTGTCTCTTTTCCCGCCGGCAACATCAAGATAAATGTTGATTTGACTGTCACCCTCTGCGATTTCCTGAATTTTTTGAGCTATACTGTTAAGCACGTCGTCAAATCGGTGTTCCAGCTCTTCGGCAAGAGATAAAGCATATTCGGTTATTATCGGAGATCGCAGCCCCGCATTTTCATTGCAGAAATTTTTTACAGAGGTTTTTATATGTTCTAAAGTGAACGGTTCCTTTTTTACTTCGGTGCTTTCCACACAAATGTATTCATCTATTCCTCCGAAATCCCGCAGCTTCATCATAAGAAATTTAAGGCAGGCTTCGTTTGTCTGGTGAGCCTTAACGCTTATCCCTTCCGAGGTATATGTATACGGTTCGATTTCAACCAGATTTCCGGAGGGATCCTTTTTATACTTTTTATCATAACTGTAGTAGCTGATACAGGCTATAAGAATATTTTTCATTCCCTGCGTCCTCTTCTGATACTGTTCAGTGCCGCTTCAAGATTTTCCAAAGCGCGGTACATATCTGTTTTAATGTTCTTGGGAACGATATTTAATCCGTTCGCATCAACATTCTCAAAGGTTTTGAATCTGTAATCTCCTCTTCTGTATAAATTTATTACGCTTTCGTCGTATACGGACGAATCCGCAGCGTGATTTACACGGTTTCTGACAAGAGAAACAAAATTGCAGTCCATAAGTATTTTTCTGCAAAGCTCAAAGTCAATGCTGACCCTTATTCCGTAGGGCAGGTAATCTCTGCAAAAGAAAGCGGCTCCTATATGGCTTTCTATTCCACGATATTTAAAATACCCGTCTCTGGAGGTCTCGCGAACGGGATTATTTTGTCTAAACCTGTTAATCAGCATTCTGAGAACGTCATTATTTATTGTCCCCGCGTTATACATTTCCTCAAAAACAGACCTCATAATAAGAACCACTTTAATATTATTCCTCTTGGACTCGTGCTTCCCCTCCATCATATGTTCTATAATACGGTTGTAAGCGTTTTCGTCTATTGTAATAATTCTGTCGTTTATAATTATATTTTTCACCGTTTCATTGAAAATGGTAAGCGCCTGCTGTATCAATCCGTTTTCGAGACACCAGCGAACAATGCCCAATTCGCCTAACTCGGAATTATCCTCGGAGATATGAAACTTCTCTCGGATAAGAGGGATCATTGTTCTTATTACAAAAAGTCCGCTGCCGCTGCCGCCGACGTTTTCCATGCCCCTCAGATTTTCGCTGACCCGCGCAAGCTTATCGGAAAGGTTTATATCGCACAGCTGTATGCTGTTCTCGAAATCCTCCATAGCCAACAAAAGCGAATTTACCGTTCTTGCGTCGGTTTCACCGAAACAGGCTCTTAACGATTCCGCCGAACCTCTCCGAACAAACTCGTTGACAGCGTCGAGTATTTTCATATGCTCGAAGGAAAGCTTCATATCCACTATCGTTCCGTCAACATCGGCGTAATAGGCGTGAACTCCGTAGCCGTAAAACGACAGCAGTTTTGTAAGAAGCTGGATAAATATAAAATTAATCCTTTTTCCTCCCGCTACGTCAAGATAAATATTTATATCGCTGTCATCTTTGGCAATATTTAAAATTTTCTCGGCTATACTGTTAAGCACGGCGTCATATACGTGATTTTTCTCTTCGTTCGGATCCAGAATAAAGTTATTGTAAGTCGGTTTATGAAAGCTCTCGGCGTTTCTGTTCCTGAGGTTGCAAAAACGGTTGACGGCGCCGTTCAGATACCTCATAGTAAAGTTGTCTTTCTGTTCGGCAACGGCGAGGCTCATTACCCGAAAATAATTGTCGAGCTGTTCGTTCGATTGCGCTAATTTTTTTATGACAAACTTTATGCATGCCTCATTTGTCTGCATCGCTTCAACCGTAATCCCATCCGAACCCGTATAAGGAATGGGATTCCTGACATTTCCGTCTCTGTCAAGATTAAAATCTTCATTTATAAGACTGATACAGGCTATAAGAATATTTTTCATCAGCGTTATGCTCCTTGATTATAAAACTTGTTCTCATATTTTAAAACCGATACTCCCTGAAACGGACAAATTTAAACACGCTCCTGGTCACCGTTGCTCCGTTCTCGCCCTGTACGGTTTCGCATATTCTTTCGGTGGAAGCGCAAAGAGGGGTGATACCGTTTTTTTTCAGTCCGGCCGCCACGGCAAAGGCCAGCGTCATCTCGCCCTGCACCAGAACGGCGTCGGGCTTCAGCTTCGTAATTTTGGACAGATATTCTTCGGCGAGCCGCGAAACCTCCTCGGCACTGAATTCGGGGGGGACGTTGGGAAAGGGAAGATCAGTCACCTCGCCCCATTCCTCCGCCGCCGCAAGCTGTTCTGAGGACCAGCCCGCGGATTTGTGGTTGGTAAAATTAACAAACATAAAAAACCTCCCGAAATTAATACTGTTTTGGTTAATTGTACCATAAAAAGGAGGGTATGTCAATAAAAGCTTTAAATTTAAACCACCCCGATATCCAATTTTAGGATATCGGGGTGGTTTTGGTTCAAGCACCTAACGGTGTAGAGGTAGTTTACACTTGCACCTGGACAGGTGAGTGCAATCTCGTATAAGATGTGTCAATCACCTAACGGTGTAGAGGTAGTTTACACTTTGCGTTAATGCGCCTGTTGAAGCGGTGTCAATCACCTAACGGTGTAGAGGTAGTTTACACTCAGGGGCAGCAGTAATCGCCTATACAGTGGGCGAGTATCAATCACCTAACGGTGTAGAGGTAGTTTACACAGCAAACCCGCAAAGCTGTATTGCTAAGCTATTTATTTGACATTTCACATGCAATTTTCATTTGCTTTACTGCCTCTTTTTTGTAATTCTAACATAAATTTTGAAATTTGTCAAGCGTTTTTCTCAAATACTTTATGAATACTTTATGAAATCACCGATTAAATCCGACTTTTCAATACGCACACCGGATTTAATCGGCACTCCCTAAAATCCTATCCTCTTCCTCGTCTCCTCACTCTTTTTATAAAACTTCATATACTCGGAATCAATCGAAAAATCTTCTATATCGTTTTTCGTAACAGTAAAAGAAATCTCATCCTTCGTGGACAATATATGATATATTATCTCCTGCGAAAGCTGTCTTATCGTATTATAACCGTCATAAATATTCGATCTGCTCATTTCGGTCATGCTTTCCCTCAACAGCTTTTCCGCCTCCGCCGTAAGAGTAAATCCCGCAGCGTTCAGCTTACGGTTAAGGTACGCCGTCATTTCGGAGCTTTCGGGAAATGCGGTGTGAACAAGCTCCACCCTGAAAAAGCTGTGAATATATGCATACAGCTGGGCAAGGGTCTCCTCCTCCGGGCAGTTCGCCGTAAGAATAGTCAGCCAATCGCCGTCATGCGCCTTGATATATTCGAGAAAAGAAGCAAAACGGCTGTCGCTGAGCTTTTCCGCCCAATCGGTAATATCAATGCAGACAATGCCTTTAAATACGTTGTGATGTCCCGAAACTGAGTTTAAGGCGGAATCAAGGCGCACAAGCTCGTTAAAGCTCCTTTCTTCCCCTTCCCTTTTTAATATAAACTCAATAAAATCCACGCTGCCCTTAAATTCGATCAGATGTCTTTCACGAAGATAATCGGCGATATAGCCTAACATTGTTGTCTGTCCCACGCCGGAGCGAGAGCTCCACAGCATATTGGGCATCGTGACCTGTATTGAAGCTGAAGCTGTTTTTTCCAAGTTAAGCGCAAGCTTTTCCCAGCGGTTCACCACTTTTTTAAGGTCGGCGTTGCCCGCTAACTCCATAATTTTGTTATATGAATTATTCATTGCCTTCCTCCTGTTTTTTCCCTGTCAGCCGACTGTATGCCGCTTTCAGCTGCGCACTTTTTTTCGCCGCTTCACAGGAAAAAATATGCGGATAATCATCGGGACTGACATACTGTCCAATAGCCTTCACATAATCCTCAACGGCGCTCAAAATGTGGGCGAACACACGATCATCGGGCGAATTTTCACATACGGTATTATAAAGACTTAATACAACGGAAAAATGTTCTTCTGTATCATCGGTATGAAATCCGTACTTTTCCTGTAATTCACGGGCAAGCTCATAACATTTATCATAATCGGGTTTGGTATTTTTTCTCGGAGACAGCCTGAACAGTGCGGAGCGCTCAGGCCAATACACATCTCCTCCGCTTCTGTTATTCAGCATATTCGCCGTTTTATCCGCCACCATGTCGGGATCCTCGCAAAAGCATTTTATCTTTTCAAAATAATCTGTGCTTATATTTTTATCACGCATAAAAAGACTGAAATAAATCTCCGCTTCAAACATGAAAATCTGCTGCAGAATAGGGACATGACCGTCTTTCAGCCTCGTCACATTTTCCAAATAACTTTTGTCAAACCGCAGCATAAGCATAAGCTCAAGATAGACACAGGAAAAAGGTATTTCCGAAAGCTCAATATCTGTATACAGCAATGCATTATGCAAAATATAATCCCATATCTGTTTGGCAGTACCGTATTTTCCCAATGTAATGAAAAATTCCGTATCAGTGCATTTTGCCGACAGGAGAATATTATAAGCATATTGCATTCCCGTCCTTGCCGCATACAGAATAAGGGGGTAGGTAACGGAGCTTTTCACTATGATTTCCTGGTATGTATTATGCTGTGGCGACAGCGAATTTTTGAGATATTCCGGGATTATATACAAATGCTGAAACAATATCTCTTCCATAAGATAGCCCCTTGAAAACACCACCGCGCCTACCGTGAACAGCATATGATTAAATTCGTTGTGCCTTGTTTTACGCTGCTGAAAGATTCTGAATTTTTGTACAAATAAGCCGCATTTATCTCTGAATTCCGATTCAAAAAAAGCACAGGCGGCAATGGCGATTGTAAGTGCGGAAGGAGCAGCTTCAATCCTTCCAACCTTCTCGGAAACGATGAATTTGTCATACATAAGCCCGTATTCTCTACATAAACCGGTAAAATTATCGCACTCCTTCGTAAATGCATCGGTATGACAGAGAATAACGCTGCACTTAAAGACAAATTCCTCGCCCAAATGCTTTTTTACCGTATCTAAGAATGCTTTGATCAAAGGAGCCTTTTTATTGTCGGGGTCGGATTCAAGCATTGATTTGTCGGTCAAAATAACAATGTGACTGCTTTTTTCCGCTTCGGGACTTTTTAAAAGTGTCTCAAGCTCATTTACGGCTTCAAGCTTAACAATTTTGCCAATGAAGTTCAATCTGTAAACAAATTCAAAATAAGCGCAGCTTAAAGATTTTTGCATGGCGGGGAATATTATCTCGGCGCATTTCATCGTCGGCTCGTTGGGATTTCTGCTTACAACGGCGGCAAGGATCGGTACATCTTTCATTTCCTTCCCCCTTAGCCGTTTACCTGCCTGAGAATATTCTCAAATTCTTTTTCAAGCTCCTCCCGTACACTCGCCTGCATTTCAAGAGCTTCAAGAGCCTCCTTTTCACTTATTTTCCGTGCGGCGGCTTCAAGCTCGCTGAGTTTTTTGTCAATAATTGCCGTCTGCTTGTCAACGACCGACTGTATATACTCAGCGTAGCTGCCGATATTTGTCTTTTCGCCGTTTTCTTCGGAAAACAGAACCCTGTTCCCTAACATTTCCTTAACCCTATCAAGATTAAAGAAAGCAAGCTTATCGGGGATCTTTATTTCTCTTTCCGCTTGGGGCAGCTTTTCAAACACCTTGTAATCGTCAATATCGGCAAGCTCGGTGACAATAGGAAAATTTCTTCCCTGTATAATAAGCGCCTCTCCCATATCCTTGCGCAGGTGCTGAAGCTCCGAGGTGTTTATAAGCGGAACATTGTTATTGCGGCCGCACAGCTCCGATATTTCCTCTAACAGCGCAAGCTCCTTTGAAGCCAGGAATACCCAGTTTTCACAGTTTCCCTTTATGGTGTCGGAGGAATCGCCGTAACGCTCCCTGAGCTGGTGGAGACTTTGGACAAAAAGATAAAACCGTATGTTGCGGCTTCTGGCGGCGCTTATCATAGCGGGCATATCGTCGATTTTAGGTATGTTGCAGAACTCGTCAAGAACAAAGTTCACCCTTATTGGAAGTTTTCCGTTCTTTTCCTTTTGCGACTCGGCTATAAGCGTCTGATAAGCTTGTTTTATAAACGTTGTGATAAGGAAATTGTAGGTCGTTTTTTCGTCGGGGACAATTATGTAGACCGCCGTTTTACGCCTTCCGATATCGCAGATGTCAAAGGAGCTGTCAGAAAGCATGCGGGTAAGTTTTTTCTGAGTGTTAAACACATTCACCATGGCGAACAGCGATACAAATATGCTTTGCTTTGTTTTGTCCGCCGACACGAATACGCCGTTATAGTTCATACCCGCGATGGACTCAGGGTCTATGTTATATCTGACAATATCTTCGAGCTTGTCCAAGCTTTTAGCCGAGCAAAGGTTCGCAAAGCTTGCGGGGTGCACCTCTTCCTTCTTTCCGCATTCCATAAGCAGCAGCAAATTGGCAAGTGCAAGAGACGAACTCATAGACGTCCAGAACGGATCGTTCCCTGTTCCGTCATAGGGTGCCGCAATAGAAGCCACAAAATCGTTGAGCATGGTCACCGCCTCGTCCTCGTTTCCTGCTGTGTACAGCTCATAGGGCTTTGTCAGAGGGTTCCACATATCCCCCGCACCGAGATTGCGGTAATCGAGAGTGATTATATTGAACCCGTTGGCTTTTGCCTCTCCCGAGGTGCGTTCAAAAAGCTCTCCCTTGGGATCGGTCACTATAAAGCTTTCGCCTGCTCTGCAAAAAATGTCGAGCATAGGCATACAGAAAAGTCTTGTTTTTTTGGAGCCTGTGGAGCCGAATATCAGTGAATGGGTATCAGTATTGTCCACATAAAACCTTTCGCCGTCGCTGAGAACTGGCATTCCCGCCGCAGTGTACCGTTTATCGCAGCCGTTTATAAAAGATGTGCTGCGCTGTATTTCCTCAATAGACGCCCAGCGGCTTTTTTTATTGTCGGGCAGAAATTGCTCGTAGTTTCCCGATATTCTTTGTTTCATAAAAAAACCTCATTATTTATGACTTTTATTGTAATAATTATACAATAACGCAGATTTATTGTCAAGTAAAAAACGCGGATCACACATGGCAGCGGCATTTACTTTTAAGCAACCGGGAAACTTAAGTAAGCCTTTATTGACAAAGCCCCCAGATTATGTTATACTTTTAATATCATCAAATGCAGAACACAGCCGAAACAATACAAAGTTTTTTACCAAATGAGTCGATATGAAAACAGACAATATGGCCGAAGAACAAAGGACTGATTACTACAAAGAGGGTGCAGAGAAAGAACACGCAGCAGTCTGTTTTGTCTCGGCTCGTGCTATCAATACGGTTCGGGAGTTGAAAAAAGCCTGTAAAAGGCATTGAAATTGTATGAAAAATCGAAAGAAATAGTTATGTAAAAACGAGGTAGTTTTTATGGCGGAAGCAACAAAAGACAAAGCGGAATATAAAGGCATCGCCAAAGAGATAGTTTTATCGGAGGAGCTTGAAGAAATCAGGGAGTACGCATATTCCGATAATCCTATAGAGCGAGTGGTCATTCCAAAAAGCGTAAAAGCAATAGGAAAAAGAGCTTTCAACACCAAATATATTGAAATATACGATAAGGAACAATCCCTGGTATCGGAGTGCGAACCGTTTTCAAGCGAGGATCATCTGCTTGTTGTGCGTTCTGCGGAAACCGATGAAATAAAATTTGCCGTTCCCGTTTACCATGGAGAACTGATAACAGGCTTTACGGATCGCTCGGATAAGCTGATAATGATGCTTTTCGGCGGAAGTACGGAAACCTTTGATTTTACGCTGTACGACCTGCTTTTCAGAAAAATGTATGACGGCGGATACGGAAACGTACCGGGCAAATTTATGGCGGCTCATTACAGATTAAAATATCCGAAGGGTCTTTGCGGTGAGGCGGAAAAAATGTACCGCTCATTTATTGACGAAAACGCTTGGTATATTTTAAAGCTGCTGATAAAGGAAAACGATGCTGATGTCGGCAAGATAAAAGATTTTCCGTATATAGACAGAGTGAAAACAGACAAGCTGGACGAGTTTATTGATTTATATTGGATAATGGGACAAACGGAGCTTGCGGAGTGGCTTATAAGTTATAAGAAAAGCAGGGGCGAATTTAGTGTGGAAAGCTTTGACAAGCAGAAGTCGATTGAGCAAAAAAAAGAGGAAAGCGAGCTTGAAACCGAGGAAAACGAGAAAAGATTATATAACAAGCTTAGATACGGAGAGTTCAGAAAATTTCAGAAGCTGGCAGAAGAGGGCGACAGCTACGGTCAATACATGCTTGCGTCAATGTACACTAACGGAGTGGGAACAAAAGCCGATGAAAAATTAGGCGCCGAGTGGATGATAAAATCCGCCGAACAGGGATTTTGTCAGGCTCGCAGCGCTCTCGCTTTATATTATAAAACAGGAAAAGGCGTGGAAAAGGATCTTCAAAAAGCCTTTGATATGCTTACGGAAGTCTCAGAACAGGGACATGCATTTTCCTGCAATGAGTTAGGAAAGTTTTATGAAGAAGGATTGGTCGTTGCGGTAGATCTCAAAAAAGCGGCGGAGCTGTACGAGAAAGCGGCGGAGCATTATACAGGCGGAATGATAAATCTCGCCCGCTGCTATGAGGAAGGCTTGGGAGTGGAGAAGGATTTGCAGAAGGCAAAGGAATTAAGGGAAAAAGCAAAATCGTAATAAATCAAAAACAGTACGCGCATAAAATGGGAGACCGAAATGGAAACAGAAAATAAGGGATTCATAATTTATGATGATTCCGATACCGTCAATGAAATAACAGCGGCTCTAAGGTGCAGCGAAGAAGTGACGGATATAGAAATCCCCTCAGAGGTGGGCGGAAAACTCGTAAACACTTTGAGGATAGTAGGCGTGATACTCCCGAAGCTGAGAAGGCTTTATATTCCTTCCACAGTCAAGGATATTGAATTTTCTCCCTGCACAACAGGAAGCTTTGAAGAATTCACCGTTGAGATTGCTCCCGATAATCCTTGGCTCACAACAGACGGAAAAGCGGTATTTACCAAGGATATGAACAGACTAATACTGTTTGCCGCCAGAAAAGATAAGACATATAAGATTCCCGACGGAGTTAAAATCATAGGCAAAAATGCTTTTATGGGCAGCGATTGTGTCTTGGAGGAGCTTATTTTGCCTGACGGCCTTGAGGTGATAGAGGAGCAGGCCTTTTCTTGCAGCAGCCTGGAAAAAACAGAGCTTCCCGACAGTGTTAGAGTCATCGGTGAAGATGCGTTTTGTATGTCTTATATAACCGACATCAGACTTTCAAAAGGTCTTGAAGTGATTGGAAAAGGCGCCTTTGACGCCGTGCACAATGTAAATGAGCTGTATTTTCATTCTGCGCTTAGGGAGGTTGGTGAAAGAGCCTTGCCCGACAGAATAGGAACAGTCAAGGCAGATGATGACTGCGAACTTTTTACCGTTAAAGACGGCATACTTTACAGCAAGGATATGAAATCCGTTGTAAGCGGCTCAATCGGCATGGGTGAAAGCATCGTTATTCACGACGGAGTTGAAACTATTAGAGAGAAGGCTTTCAGAAGGCTTTATGAATTAAAAGAAGTAAAGCTCCCACCGCAGCTTAGTGC
This sequence comes from uncultured Ruminiclostridium sp., assembly GCA_964389845.1. Classification (GTDB taxonomy): domain Bacteria; phylum Bacillota; class Clostridia; order Oscillospirales; family Ruminococcaceae; genus Ruminiclostridium_E. The sequence continues at coordinate 4,717 of CAYMFX010000015.1, read as the reverse complement.
TATTGAGGATTTTGCTTTTGAATATTGTAATGCTTTGGAAAAAATAAATCTTGAAAATGTGGTCTCGATAGGCACCTCCGCATTTAGCAATACAGGATTAAAAAGTATCAATGTTTCCTGCGGCATTTTGGAAGCATTTGATTACTGTCACAATCTTAAATCAGTGACAATGAAAAATACGCAAATAATAGGAAATTCCGCATTTTGCGGCTGTTATTCCCTTGAAGAAATAATTATGCCGGAAGGACTTAGGGAAATTCATTCGCTTGCATTTTCGGATACGGCATTGAAGCGTGTTGTTATTCCCAAAAGCGTAAAGGAAATAGAGGACAATGCTTTTGATGTAAGATATATTGAAATTTACGATATGGAACATTCGCCCGTAGCACGCAAGGAAAGCTTTTCAAGTAAAAATCATCTGCTGACGGTGCGTTCCGAAGAAACAGATGAAGTAAAATTTATCGTTCCCGTATACACGGGAGAAAAATCGACAGCTTTAGCCAGCGTTCGGAAAAGATTATTATGACGCTGTTTGAGGACGGGGCAAAATCATATGATTTTGAGCTGTACGATCTGGTGTTCAGAAAGGCGTATGACGGCGGAAATGTGGCAGGAAAATTTATGGCTGCACATTATCGGTTGGAGTATCCCACCGATCTCAGCGATAAAGCAAGAAAAATGTATGCCGCATATATTAATGAACACGCCGAAGATATTATCATTATGCTGATAAAAAAGGCGGACGCCGATAACAAGGAAATCACAGAATTTCCTTATCTTGACAAAATTGAAAGCGAAAGCTTCGATAAGCTTATTGCCTTAGCGGAAGAATTAGAGAAAACGGATATAGCGGAGTTCCTGAAAAAATGTAAGGAAAACAATGCAGCAGAAGCTGTACATACAGGTCAAAAAACAACTGCACCCAAGTTATGGGCATTTTCTTCCGAGGAAAAAGAAGAAAAACTGAAACAAAAACTTCTTGTGCAGGCCTTTGAAGAAAATATGAGAAAGGCGAAGAAGGGGTACTATGAAGATCAATATGAGCTGGCACTGGCATACCATGAAGGTAAGCTCGTAGAAAGGGACGACAAGCTGGCTGCTGAGTGGATGTCAAGGTCGGCAGAGCATGGGTATGTTTATGCGCAGACTATGCTCGGAATGTATTATGAAGACGGCATTAGCGTAGAAAAAAATTACGAGAAAGCCTTTGAACTGTTTGAAAAGGCTGCCGAGCAAGGAAATATGGTCGCACAGTATAAAGCGGGAATGTGCTATGCTCTCGGTAAGGGCGTACAGGAGGATATGAAAAAGGCAGCTGAGATGTTTAAAAGGTCGGCGGAGCAGGGACTGTCCGACGCGCAGTTTAACACTGCTTTGTGTTACGAATGCGGCGAAGGCGTGGAGCAGGACTATGAAAAGGCGTTTGAGTGGTATACAAAAGCCGCAGAGCAAGAGGATTGGAGCGCATATGACAGGCTGGGAAGGCTTTACGAGAACGGAAAGGGCGTTGAAACTGATATAAATAAGGCGGTTGAGATGTATAGGAAGTCAGCGGAGATGGGCAGTATCGGAGGAATGAAGGACCTTGCGAGGTGCTATGAAGAGGGCATAGGCGTTGAGAAGAATTTGCGGAAGGCGAAGGAGTTAAAGGAAAAAGCAGGAGCGTCTTAAATTAGGATAGGCATAAAATTCAGTGAAAAAAACGAGGTGATCACTATGGCAGATGAGATCGATTATGGATTTTCCACAGGTGAAAAAGATGATAATCACGATGGATTGTCGTCGTGGATATGGACTCAGACGGAAGCCTCCGAGATCAGAATTCCTGCGTATGTTGACGGAAAACCGGTAACCAGATTAAGTATGAATGCAATTCAGGCTCCGAAGCTCAGACGACTGTTTATTCCCGCAACGGTAAAGGAAATTAGGTATTTTCCAAGTATATTCGGAAGCTTTGAGGAATTTACTGTGGAGGTTGATTCCGAAAACCCTTGGTTTATCGCCGACGAAAAGGCAATATTCACCAAGGATAAAAGCAGGCTGGTTCTGTTTACCGCCAGAAAGGAAAAGACCTATGAGGTGCCTGACGGGGTACGAATTTTGGGTAAATGTTCCTTTAGCGGCTGCGACAGCCATTTAGAGGAAGTTATTCTGCCCGAAGGGTTGGAAGAAATCGACGAATACGCATTTTATAGCAGTAATATTGAAAAAATAGCACTTCCCGACAGCCTGAGAGTTATCGGGGATAGTGCATTTTATGATTTAGAGTCTAAGATGCTTGATATACAGCTTTCAAAAAACCTTGAAACAATTAAAGACAAAGCTTTTTTCACTGTCCGCTGTGTTAATGAGCTGTATATCCATTCAAAACTCAAAGAGATAGGCGAGAATGCTTTTCCCCGCAGAGTCAATTCAATCAAAGCAGATGATGACAATGAAATTTTCGCTGCAAAGGACGGAATGCTTTACAGTAAGGATACTAAAAAAATCTTTTTCGCTTCTATGGAGGTAAGCGGGAAAGTGGTCATTCCCGACGGTGTTGAGGTGATAGCAGAAAGCGTATTTTCAAGAAACGACAAAATAACGGAGGTGGTTCTCCCGACTTGTCTGCACAACATTGAGGACAATGCGTTTCAATATTGCTCTTCTCTCCAAAAAATCAATCTTGAAAATGTATATAAAATAGGTTCAAACGCATTTAACTCTACGGCTATAACCGAAGCCGAGGTATGTGCCCGGTATATTTGTTGTTTTGGAGACTGCTCCAAGCTGAAAAAATTAACACTTAAAAACACAAAGATCATAGGAGATTTTGCTTTCTCCGGATGCAGCTCTTTGAAAGAACTCACTTTACCCGAGGGTCTTGAAACCATAGAGATGGAAGCTTTTGCGAATATGCCGTTAATTAACGCTATAATTCCGAAAAGCGTAACAAAAATAGGAGATTTCGCTTTTGAGACGGAGCGTGTGGAAATTTACGATACGGAAAAATCACCGGTGTCAAGGGGAAGAGCGTTTTCAAATAAAGATCATCTGCTTATCGTGCGTTGCCCAAAAGATGATAAAATAAAATTTGCAGTTCCTGTTTACAGGCTGGAACCGGTTGATGATTTCAGATATGTTTCGGATGAGATCATAATGTCACTATTTAACGGGACAACTAAGGCATACGACTACACTCTGTATGATCTTGTATTCCAAAAGACCTATAACGGCGAAAATATATCCGGCAAGTTTATGGCGGCGTATTACAGGCTTATGTACCCTATTAATCTCAGTGATGAAGCGAGAAAAATGTACATTTCATATATTGACGAACACGCCGAGGATATTTTATCTTTGGAGCCTGAGAAGACAGATATTTCACAGTGGCTTAAAGACTATAAAGAGAACAAAGGCATTTACAATGCGGACATTGGCGATGATGGGGAGACAGGTGAAGAAAATAAGCTTGCTTCCGAGGAAAATGAGGAAAGGTTAAAAAACATTCTTTGGAAGAAAGAACTTGACGAATATAAGCTGGAAGCCGAACGCGGAAACCGTGCTTCGCAGTTCAAAGCAGGTATGTATTATCTTCTCGGCAGGGGTACGCAAAAGGATTCAAAAAAAGCATTCGAGATGTTCCAAAAATCAGCGGAGCAAGGGCTGGCAAGGGCGCAGTTTTATCTTGCTATGCACTATGAGGACGGTGATGGCGTGGAGAAGAACTATGAAAAAGCCTTTGAGTGGTATTCAAAAGCCGCTGAGCAAAATGATTGGGACGCTTATAATCAGTTGGGAGTTTATTATGCCACCGGAACATGTGTTGAAATGAATTTAAGCAAAGCAGTGGAAATGTTCACAAGAGCCGCAGAAAATGGCAGCGTTTATGGGATGAAAAGTCTTGCGAGATGTTATGAAGAGGGTATAGGCATTGAAAAGGACGCCGAGAAGGCTCAGGAGTGGAGAAGGAAGGCAGAAGATGAGGAATAAAAATACTTTGATGTAAAATAAATTTAAAACAAAAACGCTCTTGTAACAGGCATTGCAGATACAAGGGCGTTTTTATTTCTTCCTTTAATGCTTGCTTAAGGCTTCATATACCATTTTGTAAACCAACTTATTGGGGTAATAATTTATATCGGCAAAAATATCGATTCCCCTGTTTTCTCTGTACTGTAAAATTGCCGCAGCGCAGGCGGCGCTTCTTGATTGACCGAATTCGCACTGACAGATGAGAGTGTCAGCTTTATCCGCTATATCTTTATAAAAGGCAGCTATATCTTCGGCTTGTGATTTTGTTATGGCGTGATATTTTCTTGCCATAATGACCTGCTCGTGGGCAGTGGGCTCACGGTCTAACATATCTCTGAAAACATCGATGCTCATATCGTCAAATTTTACCCGAAACAGGAAGTCGGGGAGGTTTTTTAACTCTGCAAATGTGTTGTCGCAATCGGTTATGCAGATAATGGCGGTATTTGGCGGGAATGGGAGGGCGGCTCTTTTTTCAAGGGTTGCTCGGCTTTCAATTTCGATTATCATGGCAATTTTCCTTTCTGGTTTTACTGTTGGAATTTTTTTTGTTGATATTTTTATGCAAATCAAATACAATGAAGTGAAAAGATGTTTTTCTTTACGTATTGTTTCAGGAGTAACAAATTGCGTTTGGAAACAGTGGTGTATTAGCACAGGAACCATAGGCTTATGTTTCAAAAATTGAGCCGCAATAAACAAA
>CAYMFX010000014.1:18351-29066 GCA_964389845.1 uncultured Ruminiclostridium sp. | reverse complement strand
TCAAAGCGGGGAAAGGGGGAGAGGGGTTAAGGAAGAGATTTTTAAGAGAAACCTTTATTTCAGAAATAGAACCTTCTAAGTGAACAGCCTAACAATATCGTTGAAGGTCACCACAAGCATAAGCACCATAAGCGCCGCAAACCCGATAAAATGAACCATTCCCTCATGCTCCGGCTTCATAGGCTTTCTTCTTATCAATTCAATCAGCAAAAACAATATCCTTGCCCCATCAAGAGCGGGAACGGGAAGCAGATTGAATATTCCTAAGTTTATGGTAATAAGGGCAATCATGGACAGCAGGCTTACAATATTTACTCTTACGTCCTGACTTGCGGTAGCGCTTTGAGTGATAGCGTTGACGGTGCCTATCGGTCCCGACAAATCATTCAGTCCGTAAGTACCCCGCAACAAGTCCAAAAGGGAAATCCAGACCAAGCGTCCGTAGGTAGCCGCCTCCTTAAAGCTGTATTCCGCCACATTGCCAAAATTAAGCTTTTGAGCAACAACCGCAAAATCAAGCACCACGCTTGACTGCCCGTTTTCATCATGCCTAAGGGCGAACCTTACGTTGTCTGAGGAAACAGCCTCGCCGTTTCTCCTCACCGTAAATGAATAAATCATATGGTCGTCCTGCTCTCCCGCCTTCATTGCGCTGTTTTGAAGCGCATAGGAAATATCCATCGAGCTCCAAATTGAATGCCCGTTTATTTCAAGTATCTCGTCACCCGCCTGCAAAAAGCTGTTGGAGGTAGGATTATCCCCCCTGAAATCCGCAATCTGAGAAGTGACAACTCTGCCGTTCACAATGATAACTATGGCGCAGACTATAAGCCCTAAAATCAAATTCATAACCGGACCTGCCGCAAGAACAATGATTCTCTGCCATACCGGCTTGTTTCTGAAGCTTCGGGGGTCGTCGCTTTCCTCGTCCTCGCCAAGCTGCACCGAGCCTCCCAAGGGGAAGAGCTTAACGGTATACAATGTTTCCTTGCCCTGCTTCTTGAAGATGCGAGGTCCCATTCCCAAGGAAAACTCGCTGACCCTCATGCCGCACGCCTTAGCGGCAAAGAAATGCCCCATTTCATGAATAATAATGATGATACAAAACGCAAGTATTGCCAATAAAACCGTTACAAAACCCATACTATTTCCTTTCGTTCATTTTCTCGGTGGTTTCTCGTTCAGTCTCGTAAATTATTTCCTCGGAAATGCCCTTTACGAACCCCACATTGTCCATAGCCCAATCTATCCGCTGGGCAATCTCAGAAAATCCTATCTTATCCTCTAAGAACATCTTAACCGCTATCTCATTGGCCCTGTTCATAATACAAGGCATATTGCCGCCCTTTTTAAGCGCCGATTTAGCTAACCCCAAGCAAGGAAAGGCATTGTAATCGGGCTTTTCAAAGGTAAGCGTTCCTACATCGGTAAGTGAAAGAGCCTTTCCGCAGGAGCCGAGCCTTTTGGGGAAGGTAAGGGCAAGCTGTATCGGAATCCGCATATCGGGAACCCCCATTTGTCCGATAACAGCGCCGTCCTCGAACTCCACCGCCGAATGCAGTATACTTTGAGGGTGAACGACAATTTCCACCTGATCCGCCGACACTCCGAAAAGCCAAACCGCTTCTATAAGCTCTAACCCCTTGTTCATCATAGTGGCGCTGTCTATGGTTATCTTGGCTCCCATGCTCCAATTGGGGTGCTTAAGCGCCTGTTCCTTAGTGACGGTTTTCATCATCTCCGCCGAATAGCCCCTGAACGGTCCTCCCGAAGCGGTTAGAATGATTTTTTTCGGCTTGTTACCGCCGCTTCCCAAAAGGGACTGAAAAATTGCCGAATGCTCGCTGTCGATAGGCAGTATCTCCAAATTATTTTTTTTGGCAGCATCGGTGATTACCTCGCCGCCCACAACAAGGGTTTCCTTATTAGCTAACGCTACCCGATTCCCGCTCTTCAGGGCGGTAAGGGTAGGCAAAAATCCCGCCATTCCCACGATTGCATTAACAACCTGAGTACAGGAAAGCGCTGCCAGCTCACAAAGTCCGCTCCTGCCGCAAAGAACCTTTATTTTGCTTCCCGATAAAAGCTCCTTTAATTCTCCATACCCTTTTTCATCGGCAATACACACATACTCAGGGCTAAACTCAAGAGCCTGCCCTGCCAGCAAATTAACATTACTGCCTGCGGACAACGCCTTTATCTTTATATTATGCAGTCTTGCCACATCCAATACCTGAGTTCCTATAGACCCGGTAGAGCCCAATAATACAATTTCCTTCACAATAAATTAAGCCGAAAAACATTCGGCTTATCCTCCTATGCAATACTGATAATAGGTTCAATTATCTTGAAAACGAAGTATAAAAACGGAGCGACGAAAAGCATACTGTCAAATCTGTCTAACATACCCCCATGACCGGGAAGAATAGAGCCAAAGTCCTTCACCATACACTGCCTTTTTAAAAGAGACGCCGAAAAATCTCCGATAACGCCCAAGACGGAACCCACAATTGCCACCGCTGCCAATAAGGGAATATTAACCTTAAAATCAACAGACCCGTTTATCATTTCCATAACCCACGGATAACCGAATCCGACAATTATTACGGCAGCAACCGCCGTAATAATTCCTCCGAAAAAGCCTTCCCAGGATTTCTTAGGACTTATTTTAGGAGCCATTTTATGCTTGCCGATTGCCGAACCCACAAAGTAAGCCCCTGCGTCGCTTATCCACGGTATCAGGAAGGCAAGCACAACATAAAACAGTCCATGCTCACCCATTTTGTGCATAAAGAACACAGTGCTTAACGATAGAGGAATCAAAAACGCCACAAACACCATAAGTGATATTTCCTGAAACTTAACATTTTCATGATCCAAAAGCATAACCACGAACATAATCAGCAAAAACGTCCCGGAAAGCATGGGGAAAAACCTGATAAGCTCGTCAAAGTAAAGGAATGAAGGCAGCGCCGCCACGAAAATCATACAAACCGCCGTAAGCCCCTTGTTTGAAAAATACTTTGTGGCAATCAAGACCTCCGATACCGACCATACCGAAACAAGCGTCATGGCAAGCATCATAATAAGGGTATTGTTAAGCCAAAAAAGCAATATCACAATCGGTAGCGCCACAACAGCCGTGAGTATTCTCTTTAACATAACCAAACCGTCCTAAACTCCGCCAAAGCGGCGATTTCTTTTTCCGTACTCGTTTAATGCCTGAATTAAATGTTCTCTTGTAAAATCGGGCCATAAAACGTCCATGAAAACAAATTCGGCATAGGCAGCCTGCCATATGAGAAAATTGGATAACCGCATTTCACCGCTGGGTCTTATAATCAAATCCACATCGGGAAGCCCTTCTGTATAAAGAAAAGAAGAAAAGCGTTTCTCGTCCAGCTTATCCAAATCAAGCCTGCCCGCCTTGTAAAGCTCCGCCGTTTGCCTTGCGGCGTTCAGTATTTCGTTTCTGCCGCCGTAATTAAGAGCTATACAACACCACATACCCGTATTATTTCTCGATTTCTCCTCCGCCTCGGTCATCTTGTCCCTGACCTTTTGGGGAAGTCCTTCCCTGTCTCCCAAAAAACGAAGCCTGATATTTCTATCGTCAAGCTTCATCATCTCGTCCATAAAAGTGCAAAACAAGTTCATAAGGGAATCCACTTCATCTTTGGGACGGGACCAGTTTTCTGTGGAGAATGCGTAAAAGGTAACACAGGGTATGCCAAGCTCCACACAGCTGTTAAGGCAGTTTTTGAACGCCTTTGCACCTTGTGAATGACCGACCGAACGGGGCAGCAGACGCTTTTTAGCCCACCGCCCGTTGCCGTCCATAATTATTCCGATATGCTTAATTCCAAGCTTCTCTGCAAGATTCATTATATAGTCATTATTTCCTTTTCTTTTTCCTTGCCCACAGCGTCAACCTTTTCGCAGTATTTATCGGTTAGCTTCTGAATATCCTTCTCACAGTTTTTCATATCGTCCTCTGTGATTTCGGAATTTTTCTTCATCACCTTAAACTTATCCATAGCGTCGCGGCGAATATTACGCACCGTTACCTTAGCCTCCTCGCAATATTTGGAAACCTGCTTTACAAGCTCTTTTCTTCTCTCCTCGGTAAGCTGAGGGAAAACAATGCGAAGGCATTTTCCGTCATTGGTGGGAGTAATGCCGATGTCGCTTGCCATAATAGCTTTTTCTATCGCCTTAATTGAAGAAGCGTCCCAAGGCTGAATTACAAGTATTCTTGCTTCCGAAACAGATATAGCCGCCATAGCGTTAATCTGAGTGGGAGAACCGTAATAATCAACGGTGATTTTGTCAAGAACAGCGGGGTTTGCTCGGCCTGCACGAATAGTGGAAAATTCATGCTCTAATGAAGCGATACATTTTTCCATTTTTTGTTTTGCATTGTCAAGAACTTCTTTCATAATCGTTTTTCCTTTCAAATCTTTATTTTATGCACGAAATTATTTTTTATCGTTATTGACCAATGTGCCCACATTCTTGCCTATAACGGCGTCGTAAATATTATCGGGCTGCCTTACGTCAAAGACAATAAGCGGAATATCATTATCATTGCACATAGCCGCCGCCGTTCCGTCCAATACCATAAGCCCCGCCGACAGAATATCGTGATGACTTAAATGCTCAAACTTCTTTGCGTCGTCAAACCTGTTGGGATCCTTGTCATACACTCCGTCAACCATGGTAGCCTTCAGCAAAACGTCCACATTAAGCTCCGCCGCTCTCAATGAAGCCGCCGAATCGGTGGAAAAGAAGGGGCTTCCGGTGCCGCAGCCGAAGATAACGATCCTGCCCTTGTCAAAATGCCTTACCGCCTTCTGACGGATATAAGGCTCGGCAATGGATCGCATTTCTATTGCCGTCTGCACTCTTACCTGACAGCCCAAGCTCTCCAAAACGTCGGCAACCGCCAAAGCGTTCATAGTAGTAGCTAACATACCGATATGGTCGGCTCTCACTCTGTCCATAGTGCCGCTGCTTCTGCCTCTCCAGAAATTGCCGCCGCCTACTACTATACCGATTTCCGTACCGATGTCATAGCATTTCTTGATGCTCCCGCAAATTCCCTCAATAGTGGGAAAATCCAATCCTGTAGCCTTATCTCCCGATAAAGCCTCGCCGCTTAGTTTAAGTAAAATGCGTTTGTACTTGGGAATAACAGAGTCACTCATAAAATCGAAGTTCCCTTCTTATTATTTATTTTGAGAGCAGCCGACAGGAATCCGCCGCCGCCAAATGCCGTAAAATATATCTATTCTGCCGAAGCCTCCGTTTGCATAAAGCCTTAACACAAAACCAATCTAAAAAATTATTGCCGTTTTAGCTGTTAATAATCAAGCACTCTGATACATCCCTTAATCTCAGCCTTTTCCTTAAGCTTGCCTATCTCCTCGGCAAACCTGCCCTCATTGACCGTTTCCGTAATGAACGCAGCCTCGTTTTCCGCTTCGCCCTCCCTGTGAAGAATCCTGAGCCTGCCGAATTTTTCCTCAGCACTGAGAAGAAATTCGGATTTATTATTGCAAATTGCTCTCACATAAAATTTATTGTCAAGGGTCTTATAATCAACCACAAAGTCCCCGTCGGAATCCGCCCAGTACAGCGACTTGCTGTTATCGTGCATTTTAGCCGCCATAATAACGTCCGAAACAACGGCGCTGGCAGTAGGAAGCTTGCCGGCTCCTTTTCCATAAAACACAACGTCTCCCGTTGCGTCTCCCCTGACCAAAATCGCATTAAACACATCGTTTACGGTGGAAAGCTGACTTTCTCCCGAAACAAAAGCGGGACATACCATAACTGCGCACTTATCTCCCACTCTCTTTGCCCAGCCTATCAGCTTTACTGCGCCGCCGAAGCTGCCGCAATATTTCACGTCCTCCAAGGTGATACCGCTGATTCCCTCGGTGTGAACCTCTTTTGGGTAAACGTGCTTGCCAAAGGACAGGGATGCTAAAATGCAAATTTTGCGGCAAGCGTCAGGTCCGTCCACATCTGCCGAAGGATTTCTCTCGGCATATCCTAATTTTTGAGCAAGGGCAAGCGCCTCGTCAAAAGCCATTCCCTCGTTAAACATCTTTGTGAGAATAAAGTTGGTGGTGCCGTTAAGTATTCCCGCAATCTCGTCGATTTCATTTGCGGAAAGACAGTGATGAAGCGGTCTGATAATGGGAATACCGCCGCCGACGCTTGCTTCAAAAAAGAAATTGACCTTTTTTTCTCTTGCAATATGAAGCAGCTCAGCGCCCTTTTCCGCCACCAACTCCTTATTGGAGGTAACTACGCTTTTTCCCGCCTCAAGAAGCGACTTTACAAAATTATACGAAGGATTAAGCCCGCCTATCACCTCAACCACCACCGATATTTCGGAGTCGTTCAGAATAATATTAAAGTCCTTGATAAATTTATCCTTATAAGGCGAATCCTCAAAATCTCTTAAATCCAATATATACTTTATGTCTATGTCCTCGCCGATTTTTTGGGCAATACTCGAATGGTTTTTATAAAAAACCTCTACCGTTCCTGAGCCCACAACGCCATAGCCCATCACTGCAACTTTTATCATTATGCTTTTTCCTTCCGTCAAAAATCTTATCAATTAAGTATACCATATTTTTATAAATATGACAAGGTATATTAAGTGAAAATTTTTAAATGAAAAAACTAACGGCTTCATCTTTATCAGCGAAGCCGTTATGTTTACAAATAAACTCTTATACCTTAAGCTTAACAACCTGTCTTTCGAGATTTGCCGACTGTCCGCTAAGCTCGGAGCACGCTGCGGCGGTTTCCTCTGCCGTGGCGGAATTTTGCTGTACAACGGTGGAAATCTGCTCAATTCCTACTCTTACCTGCTCTATTGACTTAGCTTCTTCGTCCATTGCAACGGAAATATCGCCGATATAAGTATTGGAGCGCTCGGAAAGCTCGGTGACCTCTTTCATAATATCAGCTGTGGTCTGAGCAATCTCCGTACCCTTATCTACCGCCTCAATAGTAGCATTGATAAGTATTCCTGTCTGCGCTGCGGAGTCTGCGCTCTTTGCCGCAAGGTTTCTTACCTCGTCTGCAACTACTGCAAAGCCCTTTCCGGCTTCTCCCGCTCTTGCCGCCTCAACCGCTGCATTAAGAGCAAGGATATTGGTCTGGAACGCAATATCGTCAATCGCCTTAATAATATTCTGGATTTCGTCGGATCTCTTCTTAATCTCGCCCATTGCGGAAAGCATATGTTCAATCTCGCCATTTTGGTATCTGATTTTTTCCGAGCTTTGTACGGAAACGCTGCTTGCTTCATTGGCATTTTCTGCACTGGACTCAACCTTTTCCGCAATTTCATTGAGAGAAGCCGACAATTCCTGAATAGCGGCAGCCTGTCTGGTCGTACCGTCGGCAAGACCCTTGGAGCCTTCCGCAATCTGAGATGAACCCATCATAACGTCCTTTGCGGAATCTCCGATGCTGCTGATGATTTCCTTTAAGGATTCCTCAATCTTGGTGAAAGCCTTTTTAATGGCCTTGAAATCGCCTCTGTAATCAACGCTGGGCTTTACCGTAAAGTCTCCCTCAGCCATATACGAGAGGACTGTATTAATATCGCTTATGTACTCGTTAAGGGTATGCTTTGTAAATTCAAGCTTACGGACAAAGTCTCCAAGCTCATCGTTGCCGAACTTATACTCGGAATCAGGGTCGCTCAGATGTCCCTTGCTCATACTGTCGGCAAGCTTTTCGGCTTCTTTAATAGGATTAAGAATAGCCTTAACGGAAATAACGCTTATAACTGCCAATGCCACGCCCGCTACGACTACGGCAATCAGTATTGAAACAAAAATCATGGAATATTTAAGCTCATCGGATTCTGCGGAGGATACGCCTGCAAAATAAGCGCCTACAACCTTGCCGTCAACGTCTCTGAAGGGCTTGTAGCAAACATAATACTTTTGTCCTAAAAGAATGGCGGTACCACTGTAGTCCTGCTCATTATCGATAACCGTATTTGAAACATCGGCGGACATTTCAGTATCAATAGCTCTGTTTCCGTCGGCGTCAAAGATAGTTGTGGCATAGCGGCTCTTTCCGCTGAAAATGGTTACCTCTGCGCTGATTTCCCTTTTAATCTGGTCAAGCCAATCATACGCTCTAAGGCTCATACCTACTACTGCGGCGCCGGAAAAAGAGTTGTTTATCATAATAGGCATAACATACTGAACGGTAAGCCCGGCAGCAGAGTCGTTTACAATTCCGTTGTAGCCTCCGACGCCTACCTTTGATATATCAAAATCAGCAAGGTTATAATTTTCCGTTTGCCAATATGCTGTGCCCTGAGCGTCGTAAAATGCTCCGAAAACCCCTTCCGGCTTCTCCTGTGAATCCCATATGTAATCAGCTCGGGAAGAATTGACCATAACATCCGAGGTCTCCAAAACTTCCAAAATAGATTTACATTTGTTTAACTGTTCATCTAATCGGTGAATAAGTATATTCAGACTTGATTCCGTGTGCATCAGCATCAGTGAATCGCTGTGAGCGGTTGAACGGAAAATAGTGGTAGTATTCACGATAGCCACAGTTAGAACTATACAAAGAATAACCGAAATCAAAAGTTTTCTTCCAATGCGCGATTTCATAATCATTATCTCCCTGTAAACTAAAAATTCAGTTTTATATATGATAACACTATTCACAAAAAAAGTCAATAGCTTTTGTCATATTTTGAGTATTTTGACATTAAGCCCTCTAAAAATAATTTTTACAGCCGTTCTTGCATTCCTTCTTCTCTTGTGTTATACTAAATATGTAAAAATATTAAAAAACAGATTAAACATATTAAGGAGAACTCTCATGACCGCCTCACACTTTCCTCACCTTATAGATTTGGACAGCTACCCGGTTTCAAGCTGGAACAGCATCACCGGTCTTGCCTTGGACATAAAGCGCAACCCTCACATTTATGTGGGCGCTTGCAGCGGAAAGATAATGGCTACCCTTTTCTTTGAGCCTTCCACCCGCACTCAGATGAGCTTTCAGGCTGCAATGCTCAGATTGGGCGGCGGAACCATAGGCTTTGACAATCCCGCCAACTCCTCGGTTGCCAAAGGCGAATCTATCAAGGACACCACTAAGATTGCAAGCAGCTACTCAGACGTTATTGTAATGCGCCACCCGCTGGAGGGTTCTGTAAAAGCGGCTGCCCTTACCGCCGACTGCCCTGTAATCAATGCGGGAGACGGCGGACATCTTCACCCTACTCAAACCCTTACCGACCTGCTGACGCTCAGAGCCGAAAAAGGAACCCTCAGCGGTCTTACCGTGGGCTTCTGCGGAGACCTTAAGAACGGAAGAACCGTACATTCGCTTTTAAAAGCCCTTTCCTGCTATCGAAACAACAAGTTTGTGCTTATATCCACCAACGAGCTTAAGGTACCCACCTATATTAAGGACAGACTTTCCGCCAGCAACAAGGTATATACCGAGGTTTCCACACTTGAAGAGGCTATCCCGATGCTGGACGTACTGTATATGACAAGAATACAGCGTGAACGCTTCGGTTCTCCCGAGGAGTACGAGCGGCAAAAGCACGTTTTCTGCCTTGACGCTAAAAAAATGAAGGCGGCTAAAAAAGATATGATTGTAATGCACCCCCTGCCCCGTGTTGACGAAATAGCGGTAGAGGTTGACGACGACCCCAGAGCGCTGTACTTTAAACAAGCTAACTACGGAATGTATGTGAGAATGTCCCTGATTCTATCCGTCCTTAACGAGGATATAAAAACCAAGCCTTTGATTACAGGCAAAGCCTATCCCGACATACGGTGCGGCAATCCTAAATGTATCACCAATTTTGAAAGCTCCCTTCCCCATATGTTCAGGAATCACGGCGGGGTATTGGAATGCGAATACTGCGACGAACGACTGCTCCTCGAATAATATCCGTAATATCGGCTGCATAATTGCAGAAAATAACTTGCAGCTATTGACAACCCTTTATTTTATGTGCTATAATTATAATAATTTATTGTGTCACAAAATCAGATTATGCAATTAGCCTTAACCTCTTAATCTATTGTAAGACTTAAGTATATTTAACCGAAAGGAAGAAAATACAATGGACATGATAAGCGAACTCCAGGAACTTGGAATAAATACCGAAGAAGCATTGAAGAGATTCAGCGGCAACAGCAGTCTTTTTATCCGTATGATTAAAAAGTTCCCCGCTTCCGCCGAAGGCTTGGAGGTGCTTTCTTATATGAAAGAAGGAGATTACGCTACCGCTGTGTCAAATGCACACACATTAAAAGGCGTTACCGGAAATCTTTCCATCACTCCCCTCTATGCCGCTTATACAGAAATAGTAAATCTGCTCAGAAGCAACGAACCGGATAAAGCGCTGAAAACTCTTGAAGATATACTTCCGGTACAGGAAAAAATACTTGAATGTATAAAAAACAACAGCTGACCGCTGAAAAACAGCATACTATATGGAGGTCTTATGGATACTATGGAAAAAAATACGGTGTCTGCTGCAAACGACATAAAAAATAGTAAAGAAGCATTAGAGGAGAATTATAAAAATAAAATTTTAGCGCTAAAAGAAAATAATGTTCCCTTAGAAGCTGCCGACTTGAACGAAGTGACAAAAAGCACTGTTCTTATCGTAGATGATATGGAAATAAACC
>CAYMFX010000014.1:0-18341 GCA_964389845.1 uncultured Ruminiclostridium sp. | reverse complement strand
TCTTACGGAAGGCTTCAAGGATACATATAACATCATAGAGGCTGAAAACGGACAGCAGGCTGTTGACATTATCAACTCCGACGTTCCCATATCCGCCGTTCTGCTCGACCTTATGATGCCTGTTATGAACGGCATTGACGTTCTTCGGAATATGGATAAAAGCGGTAAGATAAACCATATTCCCGTTTTTATAATCACTGCCGCAAACAGCGAGGACTTGCTTCTTGACGCTTATAACTTAGGAGCCGTAGACGTTATATCCAAGCCGTTTATGATGAACTTCCTAAGGTGCAGAATCGATAACGTTATTGAGCTTTACCGTCACAGAACCGATTTGGAATCCGTGCTTGAAGAAAAAATAGCCCGTCTTAACCTTATAAATTCCTCTATGATAGAAGCATTGGCGAATATTATCGAATTCCGTGACGGCGAATCCGGAGAACATGTTAAGAGAATAAGCGGCTTAACCAAGAAAATACTCACCGTTTTAAGCGATATGTTCCCTGAATATTATCTCCCCAAAAAGGAAATCGATAAAATCTCCTCTGCCTCCACTCTTCACGACGTAGGAAAAATTGCAATTCCCGACAGCATACTGAACAAGCCCGGCAGACTTACCTCAGAAGAATTTGAGATTATGAAAACCCACACTGTCAAGGGCTGTGAGGTTCTTACCAACGTAACTAACCTGATTGAAAGAGATATTTTTAATTACAGCTATGACATTGCCCGCCACCACCATGAAAGATGGGATGGAAAGGGCTATCCCGACGGTCTTGCAGGAGACGAAATTTCCCTTTGGGCACAGGCGGTTTCAATGGCGGACGTATACGACGCTTTGATTTCTCCCCGCTGCTATAAAGCTCCCTTTACTCACGAGGTAGCTGTGAAAATGATTTACAACGGCGAATGCGGCGCCTTTAATCCCAAAATGTTGGAAGCATTTAACGAAGCTATCGGAAAGAACAGGCATTTTGACGGCAAATCGGGACATAAGCCTGTTATGATTAACAAAAAAGACTGATTTTATTGCAATTTAATAATATATTAAACCGAGTTACTTATTTTAGAGCAGCTCGGTTTTTTCTGTAATTTTTACCAAATCCCTCTTGACAAACTGTGTATGTCTGTATATAATATATATATACAGTTTGGAGGGATAAGGTGATTATTTTAATTGACAACAAAAACGGCGCACCGATTTATGAGCAGATTTATTCACAGATAAAAAGTCAGATCATCAGCGGGGAGCTGGCGGAAAATGAAATGCTGCCCTCAATAAGAGGTTTGGCAAAGGATTTAAGAATCAGCTTCATTACGACCAAAAGGGCATATGAGGAGCTGGAAAAGGACGGCTTTATTTATACTGTTCAAGCAAAAGGGTGTTATGTCGCCCCGAAGAATTTGGAGCTTATCCGTGAGGAAAATCTTAAAAAAATTGAAGCGCATATTGATGATATTTTACAGCTTGCGCAAGCCTGCAATTTAAGCAGCGGGGATATTATTGAAATGGTAAAATTCGGGTTGGAGGAGAAATGGCTATGAATGCTGTGGAAATAAAAAATTTAACAAAAAATTACAAGGACTTTACGTTAGACAATGTAAGCTTTACCTTGCCCAACGGGTGTATTATGGGACTTGTTGGAGAAAACGGAGCGGGGAAATCTACCGTAATCAGGCTTATTTTAGGAATGATACACAAGGACGGAGGAGAAATAAGGCTGTTAGGAAAAGACAATTCCCGTAATATACAGGATATTAAGGAGGACTTGGGCGTTGTACCGGACGATGTGGGTATCCCTGATCCGCTTAATGCGAAGCAGGTGGGCAGAATTATGAAAAACACCTTTAGAAACTGGAATGATGAAAATTACAAAAATAATCTTGAAAGGCTGTCGGTGCCTGTTAATAAGCAGTTTAAGGATATGTCAAAGGGTATGAAGATGAAGCTTGGAATTGCGGTTGCACTTTCTCATGACCCGAAGCTGCTCATTTTAGATGAAGCCACAAGCGGACTTGATCCTGTGGTAAGGGACGAGGTTTTAGATATTTTTAACGAATTTACCCGTGACGAGAACCACTCTGTTTTGATCTCCTCTCATATTGTCAGCGACCTTGAAAAAATATGCGACTATATCGCCTTTCTTCACAAGGGAAAACTGATTTTGTTTGAAGAAAAGGACATTATTTTAAGCCAATACGGTATAATCCGCTGCACGGAGCAGACGCTCAGCGAGCTGGATAAAAGCGCCGTTGTCCGCAAAAATACTTCACCCTACGGCTCATGGGCAGTCGTAAGGCGTGACAAGCTTCCACACAGCTTTAATGTAAGTCCCATATCAATAGAGGAGCTGTTTGTTCAAACAGTAAAGGAGGAAAACCAATGAAGGGTCTGCTGCTGAAGGATTTTTATATGACGGTAAAATATTGCAGAATGATTTTTTTGATTGATGTGTTTTTTATTGCGGTGTCCTTTTTAAACAGGGAAAATATTGTGCTTTTGGTATTTCCGACCTTGATTTCGGGAATGCTGCCAATTACTCTTTTAAGCTTAGACGAGCGCTTTAAATGGACGCAGTACAGTGCGGCGCTGCCCTATACAAAATTCCGGATAGTTTTTGAAAAATATATTATCGGATTATTAATCACCGCAGCCACATCAATTTTTGTACTAATCTGTATGATTATCAGAACAAGCTTTTACAACGATTTAAGCATTTTCGGCGCAGCAATTTTTTCTGTGGGCATATTTGCGCTGTCAGTTATTTTTCCATCGCTTTGTCTTCCGCTCTGCTTTAAATTCGGCACGGAAAAAGGCAGGATTGCCTTCTTTATTTTATTCGGACTGATTATGTCAGTATTTGCCGCTGCAACGGAAGGCGGCAATATCGAAAATATTATTGTCGGTTTAAAGGGAACAAATCCTGCCGTTGTGATAACTATAGGCTTAGTTTCCATCATTACGGTATATATTGCTTCATTGGCAATATCGGCTGCAATTTACAAAAATAAAGAAATTTGACCTCCTCGGAAACTTCCGAAGCACCGTCTGACTTGCCCTTTTACTGTCATGCTTTGTCCGGTTCCCTTGAAATACATACTAAAAAGCATAATTTCCTTTTCACTCTTGACATAAAAAAATTTTGTGATATAATAAATATGCACTAATGCGATTTAAATCGCTAAAGTAAATGTCAAAAGAGAACAAAAGGAGAAATACAATGTCACAAAGAAAAGGCAGCTTAATGAGCGTCAGAAGAGATATTAAGGTGCTTGACGCAACAATAAGAGACGGCGGTCTCTGCAACAACTTTGAATTTACCGACGAGTTTGTAACCGAGCTTTATAAAACCAATGTCAAAAGCGGAATAGACTATATGGAATTTGGATATAAAGCCAGCAAGAACCTGTTCAAAACATCGGATTTCGGAAAATGGAAGTTCTGCGACGAACAGGACATACGAAAAATCGTCGGCGAAAACATTTCCGATATGAAAATTGCCGTTATGGCGGACGTGGGAAGATGCGATTACAAAACCGACTTTCTGCCAAAGAACGAAAGCGTTATCGATATGGTGCGGGTTGCCTGCTATATTCATCAAATACCTGCGGCGGTTGAAATGGTAAATTATCTTCACGACTTGGGTTATGAAACCACCTGTAATATAATGGCAATCTCACAAGCCAACCTGAATCAGGTTCAGGACGCTTTGGAAATGCTCTGCGAATCCAACGCTGACGTTATATATCTTGTAGACAGCTACGGCTCATTGTACCCCGAAAATGCGGCGGAGCTTGCAAAAACATACCTTGCGGCGGCAGACGGGACGGGAAAGAAGGTTGGCTTTCACGGACACAATAATCAGAACCTTGCCTTTGCCAATACCATAGAGACCCTCTCCTACGGCGTTTCTTATCTTGATTCAACTGCAATGGGAATGGGAAGAGGCGCCGGAAACTGCGCTACAGAGCTTCTTTTGGGATTCCTGAAAAACCCGAAATACTCATTGTATAGTCTTTTGGAGTTTATAGAAAAATATATGATACCTCTCAAAAACAGCGGAGTTACATGGGGCTTTGATTTACAGTACCTGTTTACCGGTCAGCTGAACCGCCACCCCCGTGAGGCAATGACTTTTACTGCCGAGGGCAGAAGCGACTACTGTGAATTTTATAAATCACTGCTTGAAAACTTTTAGGGGCTATCTGAAAAGTCGCAATTTGCACAATTTCTACTAACTGCGGGCGCTTTCTGCGTCAAAAATGCTCGGAATACTTTAGTATTCCTGCGCTTTTTTCCTTGAAATCGCCACGCATTTAGCGAAATTGTACAAAATTGCTTAGTTTTCAGATACGCCCTAATCAAATATTATGAGGCTTATTTTGGAGCTGTAAAAAACACAAATTCAAAATCATCGCCAAAGGCGATTCCTCAATTGTCCATTGTCCATTGTCAATTGTCAATTATTCAGCAGTTTGTCCCTTTTATCTCCGAACAGCTTTGTTATTACTCCTAACACTATCCCAGTAAAAACGGCGGAAACTATCGTGCCGATTCCAACGCTTCCAAGCCCGCCTATCACAGCAAGACAAACTCCCAGCGAAATAAGAGAAAGCACAACGTCAAAGCCTATCTTTACATGAGAAAATTTAAACCTTGTCTTTTGTGAAATGGCAAGAATAGTTCCCTCCCCCGCCAAAGGCATAATATCCGCCGGAACGTACAAAAACAATCCCGCTGCCACTACAACAATGCTGACAACAAGCAATATAATCCGCACCGCCATATTTTCAACGGGCGGCAGAAGCTCAAGCACCAAGTAGTTGCAGAAGGTAGTAAATAATCCGAAAATAACCCCTATTGCCAGCTGAATAAAATTCTTAGGCTTAAATTCCTTGCGGAGCAGAAGAATTTGAATAAGCACCAAGACTATATGAAAAAGAAATGTCGCCAAACCCATTTCAACTCCCCAGACAACCGTTAAGGTATACGGAATCGAGCTTACCGGCGACACTCCCAAGTCGGATTTTACGGAAACCGCAATACCGATAGTCATAATAAAAAGCCCGATAAAATACATAGGCAGACGAATCTTTAAATTTTTCAAATCTGTTTCCTCCGATTATTCCGATTAAATTGCTGTAATATTATTGTATCACATTTTTGTAAATTTTGGAATGGTTTCTTTCGGTATATTTTCACAAATATAACAAAAAATATTTTCCAAAACAGTAATCCGAAGGAAAGGAAACCAAAAATGAAAAAGAACACAGTCACTATGACAAAACGCTGCTTTGTAAGAATAGTAAGCTTTCTGATTGCAAGCGTGCTTGTTTTGGGAGCATTGGCGATTCAGAATACAAATAGGGCAAGCGACACCCGGCTCATGCTGCAAAACAACTATATGAGAGCCATTGAGGATTTATCGCTGAGTCTTGACAATATAAAAACCACATTGAACAAGGGCTTGTACTCCAACTCTCCCGCTATGATGAACCGACTTTCGGGAAAGCTGTGGAGCGAAGCGGCAAACGCAAAAGCCGCCCTTTCACAGCTTCCTGTGGAAGAATTAAACTTAGAGCAGACCTATAAATTTTTATCACAGGTGGGAAACTACAGCCAAAGCCTTTCAAGAAGCTTCGGAGAGGGCAAAGAGCTTACCGACGAAGAGAAGCAGAATCTTGACACACTTTACGGATATGCCGAGGATTTGAGCAACAGAATGTGGCAGGTGGAAAAAAAGATTGAAGACGGAAATATTACCCTGTCCGACATAGCGGGAGCCTCCAATAATTCGGAATCCGTAAATGTCACCGAAGGCTTCACAGATTTTGAAGAGGGCTTCTCAAACTACCCGACTTTGATTTATGACGGACCCTTTTCCGATCATATATTGGAAAAAACGCCGCTTATGACTGAGGGACAGCAGGAAATAACCTTAGAAAAGGCACTGAAAAAGGCGCAGCTTGCAAGCGGTGCGGAGGATCTGCGCCAAAGCGGCGAGGAAGGCGGAAAGATGCCTTCATTCGTATTTGAAAATGACACTGCGACCGTATCCGTGACAAAACAGGGAGGATATTTCAGCTATATGCTGAAATACAGACAGATAGGCAACTCGGTATTAGGCGCTTCCGAAGCGGTGGACTATGCGGAGGAATACCTTGAAAAACTCGGCATTCACGATTACGAGGACACTTATTACGAAATAAACGGCGGCGTCTGCATCTGCAACTTTGCGGGAGAGCAGGACAATGCCGACGATGAGGACGTAGTGCTTTATACAGACCTTATTAAGGTGGGAGTAGCCCTTGACAACGGCGAAATAATGAGCTTTGACTGTCGGGGTTATCTTACGAATCACACCGAAAGAAATCTCGGTACTCCCAAAATCACCGAGGAGGAAGCAAGAGGAAAGCTTTCAAAAGCTCTTAACGTATTTGAAACGAACCTGTGCGTAATTCCCTCCGAGGGGCTAAACGAACGGTATTGCTACGAATTTTACTGTTCCGATAAGGAGGGCAGACAGCTGCTTATATATCTTAACGCCGACACAGCCGAAGAGGAACAAATTCTGCTTTTACAGATAAGCGGTAACGGAAGACTGACCGTTTAGTTTTTAACAAATCTTGACAAAAAAATACCAAAGGGGACCGTAAATGCGGTCCTCGATTTGTTGAAAACGCAAAATAAGACAATTTTCTATTGACTTTTTGTTTTTAATCATTTAAAATATTGTAAAAGAGAAAACACAAGAGAACAAGATAGGAGAAATAAATGAACAAAAGGAATGTCGTTATTGCTTTGGCTTTGGCAGCCGCATTACTGACATTTGCAGGGTGCGACAAGAACGAGGGTAACGGAGAAAACAGCGAAAGCGTTTCACCTTCAACAGAAACCGAATCGGAGCCTTCCTTAACCACTGTCGCATCAGAAACCGAAAAAACAGACACGATTATTATAACTGACTCTACCACCGATTCGATAACAGAGCCTGAAGAAACCACCGCTGCTGCTACCGAGCCTGCCCACAGTCCTACGGGCGATACGGCGGCTGAAACAGTCCGCACCGCCGCTTCCCTTTTGGGAATCCCCTTTGCAAGCAACGGAGTATCTCCCGACACCGGCTTTGACAATTCGGGATTTATTTATTATGTTCTGAGAGAAAACGGCTTTATAAACTGCCCCCGCCTTACGAATGAACAGGCGGCAATGGGAACGGTAATAGGCTACAATGAGCTGAAAAGCGGCGACCTTGCCTTTTTCTGCACTGCCGACAGCGGTAAGCCCGATTTCGGCGGCATTTATATCGGAGACGGAAAGATGATATACTGCCCAATGCCCGGACAAACGGTCAAGGAAGAGGATATAAGCGCCGATTACTGGAAGAGAGTGTTTGTAAGCGGAGTTAGACTGTCCTGATTTTCAATAGCAATAAAACACCATAATATTCAGTCCTCTGTAGCTGCTGACGCAACTACAGAGGACTGAATGTTTAAGCACCACAACATCTAAAGGAGTTTTTGCAGATTTTTAAATTATCCCAAATTTATATTTATCAATTTTAACGGAGGTATCGCTCACAATACCGTTATCCTTTAGATAATCATAGTTAATTTCTAAAATATGCTCTTTCCCATCGGGCGGAATTATAAGCTTATCTGTCTCTTTCCCGTCAATAGTTAATTTAAGCGCGTCGTAATCAACAAAAACACGGGGATTTTCGGAAGAAAAAGTCTTATTTGTAAAAATATATGTGTCCGTCAAATAAACCTCGTCATAGTATTCATTTTCTACCTTCTCAACCTGCTTTGTCCCTTTGAGGGAAATTGTCGGTATCCAATTATCGGAAGAGGTGTTCGTAATGCCGACTCTCAATGTATTATTTTCATTAAGCCAGTGTGTGATTGTACCCTTATCCGTAAATATTACGCAGTTTTCCTTTTAAGAATAGCATATTTCGGCATCGCCTCTCCAAACATTCTGTATCTGAAAAAATCATCAAGAATTATTCCCACCAACGACAGCGCAAACCAAATAAAGAAAAACCTCGGACATATCTGACCCATTATATTAAAGGGTATATGGCTGTAATCCCACACATTCAGATGAAAGCCTATATTTACGATAACTCCGCAGATAAATTCCAAAAGCGTGATTATCACGGCGCTGAACAGCATTTGCTGTATCAAAGGCATATTGCGGTCGAAGTAGCTGTTAATGCCGCCCATTAGGAGAAAAGCCGCACCGCCTGTCAAAAACATCGAATAGTGGCTGTCCCCCTTGTAGGCAAGCTCGATTATAAAATAAAGCATTCCGCCCATTAAAAAAAGCAGGGTAAGCTTTATAATTTCCCGCAGCAGCGGCGAATCGGGTTTAATCATATTAAACTTTTCCTTCTCTTCCTTTTATTTGCATTTATCTTGTGCATTTTAAAAGGCTGCTATACATAAATTATTTATAAAGGCTTGTTCAATGAAAATAGCAAGGAGAAGAAATTGTGAATAAATATATTGTAAAATTTTTTTCGGCTGCGGTTATAGTCGGTATTTTATTTGGGGGCATTAGGGTGTACTGTGCGGAAACAACTGCTGAACCGAATGAAGAGGCGAACGAGAACGGCAAAGGCTTTGCGGCAAAATCGGTTGTTTTAGCTGAAGCCGAAACAGGGCAGATTCTTTACTCGCAAAATCCCGACGAGCAGGTTGCCATCGCCAGCATAACCAAAATAATGACCCTCCTTATTGCGGCGGAGGAAATGAAGGCGGGACGGCTTTCACCGGAGGATACCGTCACCGCTTCAAGAAACGCATTTCTTATGGACGGTTCGGTTATCTGGCTTAACGAGGGAGAAAAAATGAGCGTTTACGACATTACACGCTCTATTGTCATAAGCAGCGCCAATGACGCCTGCGTTGCCCTTGCGGAGCATATTGAGGGCAGCGAGGAGAAATTTGTCGAGCGTATGAACAAAAAAGCTGCCGAGCTTGGTATGAAAAGCACCCGATTCGTCAATTGCACGGGACTTGACGAGGAGGGGCATTTGTCCACCGCCTCCGATGTGGCAAAAATGGCTGCCGAGCTTAGAAAATACGATTATTACGATGAATTTCTGCTTACAAGGCTTTCTTATGTGCGGGAGGGCACGGAAAGAGCAACTCAGCTTCTGAACACAAACAAGCTTTTGTATTACAACGGCATAACCGGACTTAAAACAGGAACTACCGACAATGCGGGCTTCTGCTTTACAGCTACCGCCGAAAGAAACGGAATGGAGCTTGTGGCGGTGGTATTGGGAGCAAAAACCGACGAGGGACGCTTTGAGATTGCGGAAGAGCTGCTTGATTACGGATTCGGCGGCTTTGAGCTGTTCACTCCCGAATTTGACAAGGAGCAGCTTAACGATGTGTCCGTTTCGGGAGGAGTGGTAAAAACCGTTCCCATTATACCGGAGGGCGGTCTGAAATGCCTTATACCTAAAGGGAAAAGCAAGGAAGTAACCTATTTGTACAATATAAGAGACAAGATTTCCGCACCTGTCAAAAAAGGCGATCAGGTGGGAAAAATCATAGTGCTGTTGGAAAATGACACCTTGTTTGTTGTTCCCGTAAGGGCAACGGAGGAATCGGACGAGCTGACCTTCTTCAAAAGCCTTGAATATATTTGGCAAGGCATCATCGGTTGAATCATTTGGTGTATTTGTACTAAATTTTAGCAGTATAATTTGTAAAATTTATCAAAAATCACTTTTCAGCATTGAAACACCTTGAAATAGAAAAGAAAAGCGGTTATAATTAAATCATAGAAAATGGCAAGGTATACGACAACCAAAAAGGAAGGACTGATATTAAATGGCAATAAAGCTGAATGATAAATACCTGAGCGGTTTTATCGGAGAAAACGAATATAAGGGCATTGCGCCAATGGTAAAAGCCGCTCATGAAACTCTCACTGACAGAAGCGGTTTGGGCAATGATTTTCTCGGCTGGGTAACTCTCCCTACCGACTACGACAAAACCGAGTTTGAGCGTATTAAAAAGGCTGCCGAAAAGATAAAGAAGGACAGCAAGGTTTTGATAGTTATCGGAATCGGCGGTTCTTATTTAGGAGCAAGAGCGGCTATTGAAGCCCTCAAATCCACCCTGTACAACTCCCTCTGCAAGGATACGCCCGAAATCTACTTTGTGGGCAACTCAATAAGCCCCACCTATCTCAACGAGGTTATTTCCCTTGTTGAGGGCAAGGATTTCTCGGTAAACGTTATATCTAAATCGGGCACCACCACCGAGCCCGCACTTGCCTTCCGTGTTTTCCGTGAGCTTTTGGAGCAAAAATACGGCGCTGAAGGAGCTAAGAGCAGAATTTACGCCACTACGGATAAAGCAAGAGGAACCCTTAAGGAGCTTTCCGACAGAAACGGCTATGAAACCTTCGTAATTCCCGACGACGTAGGCGGCAGATACAGCGTGCTTACCGCTGTGGGACTTCTTCCCATTGCTTGTGCAGGCTGTGATATTGACGCGCTTATGAAGGGCGCTAAGGCGGCTCAGGACGGGCTTTGCGACCCCGATATTGACAAAAACGACTGCTACAAGTATGCGGCTATAAGAAATATCCTTTACCGCAAGGGCTATAAAGCAGAAATGCTTGTTGCATACGAAAACAGCTTTGCTATGATGAACGAGTGGTTCAAGCAGCTTTACGGCGAAAGCGAGGGCAAGGACGGAAAGGGCATTTACCCCACCTCCGCCACCTTCTCCACCGACCTGCATTCCCTCGGACAGTTTATACAGGACGGCTCAAAAATGCTGTTTGAGACAGTGCTACAGTTTGAACAGCCTCAGAAGGACTTTTTCCTTAAGGACGACCCCGAAAACAACGACGGCTTAAACTTCCTTTCGGGACAGAATATGTCGGTTGTAAACAGAAAGGCGTTTGAAGGCACGGTTCTTGCTCATACCGAGGGGGGAGTTCCCAATACTGTATTGGAGGTTCCCGTTCTCAACGAGTTTGAGCTTGGATATATGATTTATTTCTTTGAAAAGGCTTGTGCAATATCGGGCTACATAATGGGAGTAAATCCCTTTGACCAGCCCGGCGTGGAAAGCTACAAGAAGAATATGTTCGCACTTCTCGGAAAGCCCGGATACGAGGATCGCAAGGCAGAGCTTGAAGCAAAGTTAGGGTAAAGTACACCGCTCAATGCCCAATTTTTTCAGGAAACAGGGAGCGGAGGCTCCATATTATAAAAACGGAAATAAACACGGAAACACGGAGGACATCACCATGATAAGACTTATTCCCGGCAAAAAAGGCTCAGGCAAAACCAAAATCTTAATCGACGCAATCCATCAGGCAGAAAAGAACAGCAAGGGCAACGTTGTAGCAATTCAAATAGGTTCGTCCCTTAACATTGACATCTATCATAAAATCCGCCTTATAAATATTGAAGACTTTAAAATTTCCGATTATGACGATCTTTATGGCTTTATTGCCGGAATTTTGGCTTCCGACTACGACTGCACCGATATTTTCGTCGACGGCGTGCTCAGAATAGTTGGACGCGACTTTGATAAGGTAGGCGCAATGTTCGACAGAATCGCCGCAATAAGCGAAAGCACAAACGTTGTATTCACTATTTCGGCGGACGTTGACACACTTCCCGAATCCATAAAAAAATATCTGTAAAAATTTACTTTTTAGGTATTGACAAATCAAAATTGGTGTGATATAATATATTTTGTGTTAATTTTCAGGTAACTGAATATTTGTAGCAGCATTAATTTTGAAATTCAGAGGGAGGTGCAAATAATGGCAGTTCCAAAGAGAAAAGTATCAAGAGCAAGACGTGATAAAAGACGCGGACAGGTATGGAAGTTAGAAGCACCTGCTTTTTCCCGTTGCACTAACTGCGGCGAGCTTAAAGCTCCGCACAAGGTTTGCGGTAACTGCGGTTATTACAAGGGCAGAGAAGTTATTTCTCACGAGGCTTAAGTTACAATAAAACCGTAATTAAGGAGACGACTTTATCGGTCGTCTCTTTTTTTATTATAAATTTTAACTTTTGTCATTAAACCCCTTTTAAAATTCTTCATTATGGTGTATAATTAAAATGTATAGTTTACTTATCACAATAATCACAATTATCCCAAGAAGGAGTTTTACATATGGAAAAGGTTGCGTTTACTATCAATCAAAGAGATTACAGTCTGAAAACCGATGATAATCCCGAAGATATTATTGTTTTGGCAAAACAGCTTGAACAAAATATTAATTTTGTTTCAAGAAAGGCAAGAGGAGCCGGCGAGGTGGAAATCACTACCCTTGCTTCAATGATAACGATTTATGACGTCACGAGCGAGCTTAAAAAGGAAAAAGACGAGTTGACGCAAACAAAATCCAAGTATGAAGCTGTGATTTCTGAGCTGAAAACCAAATTGAGCACCCTCTCCTCCCACATCACATCAAAAGATACCAAAATCAATGAACTGACCGAAAAATTAAGCGCTGCCGAAAATCAAATTGAAAGCCTTAACGCTGCCGCTTCGGAGGAACGCAATAAATTTGAAGAACGTGTAAAATCTCTTACGGAACAGCTTTCACAAGCGGAAACCAAGCTTAAGGAGCATATCGATTTTGCCACAAGCGATATTGAAAACAAAAACAGTCTGTTGAAGGAAACGGAAGAGAAGCTTTCCAAAGCAGAGGAAGAGCTAAGGGTACTGCGTGAAGAAAGAGAAGCCGATGACGCCGAAAAAGACAAAATGCACAGCGAGGAAATTCAGCAGCTTAAAATTGAAATTTCCGGCTTAAAAGAAATGACCGATTCCGCCGAAGTGCAGTTTGAACAGTTGGCAGCCGCAAAGGAGGAGGAGGCTTCACGGCTGCGTTTAAGAGTACAGGAATACGAGGCGGAGCTTAAATCTATTATCAGCGAACAGGAAAAGGAAATTGAAGAGGTCTACAACGAACACGAAAAAGAGTGTAAGCTCATCTCCGAAAAGCATGATAAAGAAACACAAGCGCTGAAAGACGATTATAATAAACAAATTGATGAGCTTAAAAAACAGTCTGAGGACAGGCTGAGGGAAACCGAAAAAATGAAAAAAACCCTTTCCAATTATGAAGCAACCTTTGATATGTACGTTAAAAACAAAGAAAACGAGCTGAAACAGGCTCACGAGGAAGCAGAAGAAATCAAAGCCAAAAACGCCGAGCTTGAAAAGCAGCTTGCCAAGGTCGGCGATGTACAAATGACGATATGTTAGAGATTCTTGCGCCCTGCGGGTCCGTCGATGTACTGAATGCTGCGCTTAACAGCGGTGCTGACGCCGTTTATTTGGGTATGACCTCTTTTTCTGCCAGAAGGAATGCGGCAAATTTTACTTTTCAGGAATTATGCGAGGGCATAAAAAAAGCCCACAATCAAGGAGTAAAGGTTTATGTTACTCTTAACACATTGGTGTTTGACAACGAATTTTTAGAGCTGGACAAAGCAATAAATCAAATCGGCACGGCTAAAGCGGACGGAGTTATTGTTCAGGATTTAGGGGTGGCAAAACGCATAAAGGAAACTGCTCCCAATCTAAGACTTCACGCCTCGACACAAATGACCGTTACATCAGCGTCGGGAGCTGAATTTGCACGTAAGCACGGATTTAGCCGCGTGGTGCTTCCCCGTGAATTGTCCCTTGAAGAAATTAAGGCGATAACGTCAAGAGTTGATATAGAAACAGAAGTGTTTGTTCACGGGGCACTGTGCGTTTGTATCAGCGGTCAGTGCCTTTTAAGCGCCGTTATGGGGGGCAGAAGCGGAAACAGAGGTCTCTGCGCACAGCCCTGCCGCCTTGACTATCGGTGCGGAGAAAGAAGCTGCGCCCTATCGCTGAAGGACCTATCGCTGATTGACGAGCTTAAGCAGCTGGAGCAGGCGGGGGTGACCTCGGCTAAAATAGAAGGACGTATGAAACGCCCGGAATATGTGGCGTTAGCAGTTCACAGCTGCAAAAAAGCCATATCGGGAGAAAAACCCGACAGCAAGCTGTTAAGAACAGTTTTTTCAAGAAGCGGCTTCACCAAAGCATATTTTGACGGAACAATGAAGGATATGCAGGGGGTGCGGCTTAAGGAAGATTCGCAGGGCATAGATAAAGCGCTTGCTGAGGTAAGACAGCTGTATAAAGAGCCTTACAAAAGGTTTGTTCTCAACATAGACGTTTCTGTAAAACAGGGAGAGCCTGTACTCTGCAAAGCCGACTGCGGCAAATTCAGCGCCGTAATTAAAGGTGAAGCACCTCAGAAAGCTATTAACCGCAGCACCTCCCAAGAAGAAATAATAAGCAGAATGTCGAAGTTAGGCGGAACCGTATTTTCACCGGGGGAAATCACCTGCGAAGCCGATACGGGATTATCGGTGCCCGCTTCCCTGCTGAACGGTCTCAGAAGAAACGCCGCAGAAGAAATAAGCAGACAAATTGCAGAAGATATTGAGGAGAAAACCGAATGATACGAAAAATAAAGGAAACCGATAAGGAGATATACATTAAAATGGCGGAGGATTTTTACAATTCTCCCGCCGTTTCTCATAAAATTCCGAGAGAAAATTTTCAAAATGCCTTTGAAACCGCAATTAAAGACGACACCTATATCAGGCTCTATATTTTTGAAACGGACAATGAGATTGCGGGCTATGGAGCTGTTGCCGTTACCTATACCACCGAAGGCGGCGGACTCACCTTGTGGCTTGACGAGCTTTATATCAAGGAAAATTTCAGGGGTAAAGGCTTAGGCGGCAGGTTCATTGAGTATCTGAAAGAAGATTCCAATGTGAACCGCATAAGGCTTGAAATCACTCCCGATAACGCAAAAGCGGAAAAGCTCTATCTCAAGTCGGGATTTTGCAGCTGCGACTACAAACAGCTTATCTGGGACAGGGAAAATTAAAATGGAGATTGAGCGAATAAATAATTATACCGACAGTCGGTTTTCATCTGAGGTGCTTAAGCAGCACGGCGCATTCATTGTAGACGGTGAATACCCCTGCTCATTCACTTTTTATAACTTGTGCGGTATTGCCTTAAGTTTTTGATTTATTTGCCGATATAATAAAAAGAATATCTATACCAAGGCAATCGCAAGCTTTAGGCGATTGCCGCCGACAAAGAAGGTGAACTCAATGAGTATCGGCAAAATCACTTCCTCTCCGCAGCCCGCTGTAGCATACACTCCCAAAAAGAACATTGCCAAAAAAGAACAATCAGCCGATTTAAAGTCCGACACTCTCACTCTGACGCAGGAGGCTAAGGAATTTTTGGAAAGGCAAAAAACAGGCAAAGCTGACAAAAACGCCAATGAAGAGGAATTCTCCGCCGCCAGCTCTCAGCTTGAAGCATTTAGAAAACAAATGGAGGAATCTGACGACAACAACAAGAGCAGCGTTATGGATTTTGCCAAATGTATGAAGATTGCACGGCGTATCCAGAACGGCGATAAAGTTCCCCTTAAGGATATGAAATTCTTGGCGGAAAAATACCCCGAGCTGTACAAATATTCGATACTGTTAAAGAAAAACAACCCCGAACCTAAAAAGTACAAAAGCTGCCTTGACAAGGGAGATGAGAAATCCGATAATTCGGAGTGCTGCTACTCTGAAAATGAAAGCGATACCTTCATCACTGACGCTTTAGAGGATATGGGCGAATAATTTCTTAAAAAGCTTCTTTCGGAGCAGTTACAATCCCGTTAAACCATTTATTACAATGGCTTATCTGTATAGAATATAACGGTATCAGCAATAATCCTTGCAATTTAATTATCAATATGATATAATTAAAAAGACGGGCTTGCGTCTTTCCTTATCGGTTCTGCAATTTCGGATTGCTTCGATAGGAGGCGCAGGGCTGCGCTTGGCATTGCAGGTTGCGTATTGCTTTGTCCGCCGCTATTGTAGGTTCGATTCCTACGGCTGTATGAGGCACAGCTGCTTGGTTGCTTGAATGATCTCACCAAATCATTCACTCATCATTGAATATATGTGCTTCGCACTATATTCGCTCTTATGAAAGGTTTGCCGCTGATTTGCGGTTATGCTTTCGCATTGTCCCGAAGGGGCTTTGTGAGCATTCCGCAGTATAAGCATCGCTTTGTCGGGAAGAGGATACCGCTCAGGCTTCAAATACTGCCATATCCGCTGTTCGGGCGGATACCGCTTTATGAGAGCCTGACTTAATTTTCTCGCCGCTTTGCTTGTATCGGTCGGCGGCGGACGCAGATTATCTTCCTTCGGGAAGTTAGAATTTATATTTGCTTATGAGGTTGTTATGAAAACTGTAATTAACGAAAAGGAAAGAGGCTTGCTGTATAAAAACGGAAAGCTGAAAAAGATTCTCGGCGCAGGAAGCTATACCACCTTTGGCAATTCCAAAATTGAAACGGTAAGCGTTTTACAGGGGCTTATTCCTTTGGGCTGCACCTTTGAAGCGCTTATGGCAGTGGAAGGAGCTAAGGATAAGCTTATAATCCTCGATGTGGCGGACAATGAATACTGCCTTCGCTATCTTGACGGAAATTTCAAGGAGGTGCTTGTCGGCGGCAGATACGCTTTCTGGAAGGACGGCGGCACTCATGAATTTTACAAGGTAGAAATTGACGATCCGGAAATAGGCGATAAGCTTAAGACTTACGAGCTTTCTAAGGTGCCTTCGGCTATGTATCAGACTGTAAGCGTCAAAAGCGGCGCAATGGCGCGTCTTTATTATGACAACAGGTTCGTCAGAATGTTGGAGCCGGGTACATATTATTTCTGGAAGAACGGCGTCAACGTTACCTCGGAGATTGAGGATATGAGGATCAGACGGCTCACTATCGACGGTCAGGAGATATTGACAAGAGATAAGGTAGGTCTCAGAATCAACTTCGCCATGAATTTTAAAGTGACGGATCCTCAGAAGGTAGCCGACATTGCCGACCATAATATTTATATGTACCTTTATAATCTTGCGCAGCTTGTATTAAGGGAATATGTGGGGCGGCATACCATGGACGAGATTTTGGAGTCTCGGGACAGCATTGCCGACGAGGTGCTTAACGTCATCAGGGAGCGCACCAAGGACGCTTATGTTTTTATCGAAAGCGCAGGTATCAGGGACATAATACTCCCCGGCGCAATCAGCGATATTATGAATTCGGTTTTAGCGGCGGAAAAACGTGCTCAGGCTAATGTCATCACCCGCCGTGAAGAGGTGGCTTCCACAAGGTCGCTGCTTAACACCGCTAAGCTTATGGACGAAAACGAGACTCTGAGAAGATTGAAGGAATTGGAGTATATGGAAAAAATATGTGAGCATGTGGGCGAGATAAACGTGAACGGCGGAGCGGGTCTTTTGGATAAGCTGGCGGAGATTTTGGGAAGTAAACAGGAATGAGATACGGAGAGGTTGTAAAGGGCAAATTTTTAAGCAGGCCTAACAGGTTTATTGCCTATGCCGAGGTTGAGGGCGATACCGTCCTTTGTCATGTAAAGAATACGGGACGCTGTAAGGAATTGCTCCTTCCTCAATCAGAAATATATTTGGAGAAATCTAAGAACCCCGCCAGAAAGACGGGGTTTGATCTTATTGCGGTGAAAAAAGGAAAAATTCTTATTAATATGGACAGCTCGGCGCCAAATAAAGCCGCCGGAGAGTATTTGAGAAAGAAATTCGGAGATAAGGCTTTTATTAAGCCAGAAAAGGTCTACGGACAGTCCCGTATTGATTTTTATGCCGAGTCGGGAGAGGATAAGTGGCTCATTGAGGTAAAGGGTGTTACCTTGGAGGAGAACGGAACGGCTATGTTTCCCGATGCTCCTACCGAGAGAGGTGTGAAGCATTTGAAGGAGCTTACCCGTGCAGTTGGAGAAGGATATAAGTGCTGTATACTCTTTATTGTGCAGATGAAAGGGGTAAATGCTTTCGTACCCAACGACAAGACTCACCCCGAGTTCGGGCAGGCTCTGAGAAAAGCGTTTAAGGCGGGAGTTAAGATAAAGGCAATGGACTGCTTGGTCACTCCCGACAGTATGGCGGTGGACAAAGAGGTAAAATTGGACATCGGAATCAGTCGTTAGCGCCTAAAATATGTATCAATCTTAATTTCCTGTAGCTGTATGTACTCAAAGGACGGTCAAAGGAATCAACGGAGTGAGAAGCGATAAGAACGTTTGAGGGAGAAGGAAAGAGGTTGATTTTTGTAACTATCAAGGTGTGAGCAAAGCTTTCTCCGTCAAAGGAAAGCTGTATAACGTCTCCTATCTGCGCAAAGGCAAGAGGCAGCTCCGCACCGTAAGGTCCGGCTCCCTCATTAG
>CAYMFX010000013.1:0-29862 GCA_964389845.1 uncultured Ruminiclostridium sp. | reverse complement strand
GCGGAACCTTTAAAAACGTTCAAAGAACGTTTTTAAATTAGAAATAGTATTATATATTCATATTAACGAAAGGTAAATAAAGTATGTACCATATCGGGCTTGACGTTGGATCTACAACAGTTAAAATCGTAATTCTTGACGAACAGGGCAATGCCGTACATAAAAAATATCAGCGGCACTATTCAGACATAAAAAAGACTATCTCTGAGGTACTTACCGAGGGGATAGACAAAATAGGCAGCGGCAGCGCTACCGTAGCGGTCACCGGCAGCGGCGGCATTAACGTTGCAAAGTGGTTAGACATCCCCTTTGTTCAGGAGGTCACTGCGGGGGCGGTGGCTATCGAAAAGCTTATACCCGAAACCGACGTTGCCATAGAATTGGGCGGCGAGGACGCTAAGATTACCTACCTTAAAGGCGGCATTGAACAGCGAATGAACGGAAGCTGCGCCGGCGGCACGGGAGCCTTTATCGACCAAATGGCTGCGCTTCTGAACACCGATATAACAGGGCTTAACGAAATGGCAAAGGAAGCGGAAACCATATATCCCATTGCTTCCCGCTGCGGCGTTTTTGCTAAATCGGATATACAGCCTCTTTTGAACGACGGCGCAAAAAAGAGCGATGTTGCCGCTTCGGTTTTCCAGTCGGTGGTAAATCAGACCATAAGCGGACTTGCCTGCGGTAAGCCTATCAGAGGCAACGTTGCCTTTTTGGGAGGTCCTCTTCACTATCTTTCGGAGCTTAGAAAGCGCTTTATCGTAACCCTTGACCTTAAGCCCGAGGAGATTATTTTCCCGGAGGACGCAAATTTGTTTGTTGCAATGGGCGCCGCTCTCTCCGATAGCAGAGGCGAGGTGTCCTTGGAGGAGCTGAAAAACGGTATAGGAAAGCTTTCACAGGTGGAAACTCACGAGGTTGAGCGTCTCGACCCCTTGTTCAAAAACGAGGAGGACAAAAAGGCGTTCATGGAAAGGCATTCCAAAGCGAAAATCGGCGCCGCCGACCTATCCTCCCACAAGGGGAAATGCTACCTCGGCGTTGACGCAGGCTCCACCACCACAAAGGCGGCTCTTATAAACGAAGAAGGTCAAATCCTTTATTCCTACTATAACAACAATATGGGCGACCCCCTTAAATCCGTTATCGGCATACTCAAGGACATATACTCCAAAATGCCGAAGGACGCATACATAGCTAAGGCAACGGCTACAGGCTACGGCGAGCATTTAATTAAGGCGGCGCTTAAGCTTGACTACGGCGAAATAGAAACCATGGCGCACTACAAGGCGGCTGAGCGTATGCTTCCCGGGGTTGAGTTTATTCTTGACATCGGCGGGCAGGATATGAAATGTATCCGTGTTAAGAACGGGGAGATACAAAGTATTCTGCTGAACGAGGCTTGTTCAAGCGGCTGCGGCAGCTTTATCGAAAACTTTGCAACCGCTCTCGGCATGACCAGCGCTGAATTTGCACAGTTAGGTCTTACCGCCGAGCACCCCGTCGACCTTGGTTCACGCTGCACCGTTTTTATGAACAGCCGTGTAAAGCAGGCTCAGAAGGAGGGCGCAAG
Organism: uncultured Ruminiclostridium sp.; assembly: GCA_964389845.1. Taxonomy (GTDB): domain Bacteria; phylum Bacillota; class Clostridia; order Oscillospirales; family Ruminococcaceae; genus Ruminiclostridium_E. The sequence continues at coordinate 28,289 of CAYMFX010000013.1, read as the reverse complement.
CGTAGCCGATATTTCCGCCGGCTTAAGCTATTCGGTGGTTAAAAATGCACTCTTTAAGGTAATAAAGATTCGTGATCCTAAGGATATGGGAGACAAGATAATTGTTCAGGGCGGAACATTTATGAACAATTCGGTGCTCCGTGCCTTTGAGCTTACCTGCGGACGCGAGGCGGTGCGTCCCGACCAGGCGGGGCTTATGGGAGCATACGGCAGTGCGCTTATTGCAATGAACCGAGACGACGGAAAAGGCTCGGAAATCGCAAGCCTTGAACAATTAGAAAGCTTCAGCATTACCAAATCCACTGCCCGCTGCGGCAGGTGCAGCAACAACTGTCTTCTCACTATCAGCAAATTCGGAGACGGTACAAGGTTCATAACCAATAACAGATGTGAACGCGGCGCAGGTCTCGGAACAAAGAAATCCGACCTTCCCAACCTCTTTGAGTATAAATACAAGAGACTGTTCAGCTATAAATCCTTGGAGAAGGACAAGGCTAAGCGGGGAGTAGTGGGACTTCCGAGGGTTCTGGGAATGTACGAGAATTATCCCTTCTGGCACACTTTTTTCACAAAGCTCGGCTACAGCGTTTTGCTTTCTCCCGATTCAAGCCGTGAAATTTACGAGCTTGGAATAGAGACAATGCCCAGCGAATCTGTCTGCTATCCTGCAAAGCTTTCCCACGGTCATATCGAGTGGCTTATAAAGAACGGTGCGGAAATAATATTCTACCCCTCCCTGCCCTACGAAATGGACAACGGCGGAAAAGGCGACAATCACTATAACTGCCCTGTGGTGGCGACCTACGGAGAGGTTATAAAGAACTCCATTCCGGAGCTTAGAGAGCATTCGGTGAGCTTTATGAACCCCTTCCTGCCAATATATGACAGAGAGCGTATGGCGGACAGACTTGTGGAGGAATTTGAGCCCTTGGGAATCGGCGGAGCGGAAATAGGCGAGGCTCTTGCCGCCGCATACAATGAGGACAAGCGGTTTAAGGAGGATATAAGGGCAAAGGGCGAGGAAGTGCTTGCAATGCTTGAAAAGACGGGACAAAGAGGAATTGTCCTTGCCGGCAGACCTTACCACCTCGACCCCGAAATAAATCACGGCATTCCCGAAATGATAAACGGCTACGGCTTTGCGGTTCTCACCGAGGACAGCGTGGCGCATTTGGGCGTTGATAAGTTAGCACGTCCTATACGGATAGTAGATCAGTGGATGTATCATAACAGATTGTATAATGCCGCCGCCGTTGTGGGAGAGCGGGATTATTTGGAGCTGGTTCAGTTAAACAGCTTCGGCTGCGGACTTGACGCCATAACCACCGACCAGGTTCAGGAAATACTGCAAGGCTACGGCAGATTATACACAGTGTTAAAAATAGACGAGGTAAACAATTTAGGGGCGGCAAGAATTAGGCTGCGTTCCTTAATTTCCGTATCTGAAGAAAGAAGAAGAGACGGCTACCACAGCAATGAGAAATACGACGGCTACCACCGTCAGCCGCTGTTCACAAAAGAGGACAAGAAGGTACATACGATTCTTGCACCGCAAATGGCGCCTATTCATTTTGAATTATTGGAGCAGGCGTTCAGATATTCCGGCTACAATATGGTGATTCTTAAGGACTACAGCAAGGAGATAGTGGACAAGGGCTTAAAGTATGTAAACAACGACGCTTGTTACCCCACCATACTGACCGTAGGCTCCCTTATGGCAGCTTTGGACAGCGGAAAGTACGACCTTGACAATGTTTCCGTCCTGATAACGCAAACTGGCGGCGCCTGCCGTGCCACAAACTATGTGGGAATGATAAAGAAGGCGCTTAAGGAGGGCGGCTACCCGCAGGTTCCCATTATCTCGGTAAACTTAGTGGGAATGGAAAAGAATCCCGGCTTCACCTATTCTCCTCAGCTTGTTGTAAGGGCAATGTATGCGCTGATTTACGGCGATTTGCTAAGCCGCTGCCTCTGTAGGGTAAGACCCTACGAGGTGGAAAAGGGCAGCGCCGACAGGCTGTACGAGGACTGGAACAAAAAGCTCAGAGAATCGCTTAAAAAGCTCAGCCTAAGCGAGTTTAAGAAAAATATCAAGGCTATAGTAAAGGATTTCAGCGAGCTTCCCGTTTTCGATATTGAAAAGCCGAGAGTGGGCATTGTGGGCGAGATAATGGTTAAGTATCACCCCGCCGCCAACAATTTTGTTATCAATCTTGTTGAATCGGAGGGAGCGGAAGCGGTTGTTCCCGACCTTATGGGCTTCATCTACTTCATTCTCGACCATGCCAACACAAGACACGAGCTTCTTACGGTTTCAAATTCCAGATACTTCTTTATGAACAAGATTATCTCCCTTCTTGAATGGCTGCAAAAGCCTTATATTGAAGCATTAAAGGGCACGAAATTCGGCGTTCCCATGAAGATAGGAGATATGAGGGGCTTGGTTGACGGAATAGTGTCAACGGGAAATATTGCGGGAGAGGGCTGGTTCCTTACCGCTGAAATGGTCGAGCTTATGCACTCAGGGGTAAACAACATTATTTGTATGCAGCCCTTTGCCTGCCTGCCCAACCATGTTACCGGAAAGGGCGTTATAGGCGAGCTTCGCAGACGCAACCCGCTTTCAAATATAATAGCGGTAGACTACGACCCCGGCGCATCGGAGGTTAATCAGGTGAACAGAATAAAGCTTATGCTGTCTCATGCGGTGAGAAACGCATCGGCGGAAATTGAAGCTCCTAAGGTAGAAATAAAGGATAAGTATTCGGAGCTGATAAATCAATAAAAATTGAAAGGACGAAAAAATGGCTGAAATCAAATTTACGACATCAAGCGGAAAGGACAAGGACGATTCCAAAAAAAGCAAAAACGCAAAATATGTGGTAATAGCAATTATTGCCCTGTTAGCTTTGATTGTCATCTTTAACGGATTTTCCATAGTGGAGGAGGGCTACATCGGGGTAAAGTACCGCTTCGGAAAAATAGTAAACGACGACCTTACCGCAGGACTTAACTTTAAGATTCCCTTTATTGACGAGATACGCACCGTTGATATAAGAGAACAGGTCTATGCAATATCCACCGACGCATATACCAGCGATACCCAGTCGGTAAAGCCTATCGAGCTTAAGCTGAACTACTGCTACGATCGTTCACAGCTCAGCAATATTATCAGAAACATCGGCGTTTCCAATGTAGAAACAAAGCTTCTTGTACCCAATGTGCAAAAAATAGCTAAGGACGCTATCGGCAAGGTCAAAGCGGAACAGCTTGTACAGTCCCGTGCCGACGTTACAATGGAGATACAAAACACTCTTACCGAAATATTAGCGGAGGACGGCATAATCGTTACCGCCTTTGCCATTGAGAACCTGTACTTTGACACCGCCTTCGAGGAAGCTATTCAGGCTAAGGTAATAGCCGAGCAGGACGCCCTCAAAATGCAGAATAAGACCAAGGAAAAGGATGAGGAGGCAAAGCAGGTGCGCATTGCCGCACAGGCGGAGGCGGACGCTAAGAAAATAGCCGCCGAAGCCGAAGCGGAAGCCATTAAGCTTATTCAGCAGCAGCTTGCAAACTCTCCCAACTACGTTGACTACCTTAAGATAGACCGTTGGAACGGTGAGCTTCCGCAGGTGGTAAGCGACGGAGTTAATCCCTTTGTGGCTCTTAACGGAGCCTCGAGCACGGCTGTAAGAAACGACAATAACAATAACAATGAAAACGCAGAATGAAGCATATTAAGCAGAAACGGACAGCGGAAGAATGAATAACTTTACAGAGATAAAAAGACAGTGTATTGACAGATTTTTTGCAAGAACAAATTCCAAACAAAGGGAAGCAATTTACCGAACCGAGGGCGCAGTTTTGATAATAGCGGGAGCTGGAAGCGGAAAAACCACGGTTCTATGTAACAGAATAGCCAACCTTATTCTTTTCGGCTCCTCCTATAACAAGGAATTTGAACGTGAAGTAAGCCCCGAGGACGAAGCCTTTCTGAAAGCGTTTGCAGCAGGGGAGGAAGAAATAACTTCCGAAAGCACCTTAAGACTTTCCTCACTTCTTGGATATAACAGAGCAGCCCCTTGGAAGATTCTTGCGGTGACCTTTACCAATAAGGCGGCGGGGGAGCTTAAGGAAAGACTTTGCAATATGAACGTAGCCCGTGCCGCAGATGTAACGGCGGGCACCTTCCACTCCTCCTGCGTCAAAATACTGCGGCGGGGGATAGAGGAGTTAGGCTACAAAAAATCCTTCACTATTTATGACACAGACGACAGTCTGAGAGTCATAAAGGAAGTGATGAAATCCCTGCAAATTTCCGATAAAGCCTTTCAGCCCAGAGAGTTTCAGAGCATAATAAGCCGTGCAAAGGACAAGCTTCTGCCGCCCGAAAGGTTTCCCGTAACGGGAGAGGGCGGAAAAACCGACTTTAAATTGGAAAAGGCAAGAGCAATATACACCGAGTATCAGCGCAGGCTGAAAACCGCCAACGCATTGGATTTTGACGACCTTATAATGAAAACGGTGGAGCTGTTTGAAAAAAGCCCGGCGGTGTTGGAGAGATGGCAGGAAAGCTTTGATTACATAATGGTCGACGAGTATCAGGACACCAATATGGCGCAGTATAAGCTGATTTCACTGTTAGCGGCGGGAAAAGGAAATCTTTGCGTGGTAGGCGACGAGGATCAGAGTATTTACAGATTCAGAGGTGCGACCATCGAAAATATCCTCAGCTTTGAAAAAGAGTTTGGGGCAAGGGTAGTAAAGCTTGAACAAAACTACCGTTCTACCGAAACCATATTGGACGCCGCAAACTCCGTTATCGGCAACAACACCCAGCGCAAGGGAAAGAACCTTTGGAGCGATTTGGGCGAAGGCGATAAAATACAGCTTCACCTTTTCCAAAGTGAAATAGAAGAATCCAACTTTGTGGCTTCCGAGGTTATGGAAATGAAAGGCGAAGGCGGCTGCTTTAAGGACAACGCCGTTTTATACCGCACCAACGCACAGTCCCGCTCGGTGGAGCTGTCGCTTTCCAAAAGCGGCATACCCTACCGCATTATAGGCGGCACAAAGTTCTATGACCGAAAGGAAATCAAAGATATAATCGCCTACTTAAGCGTTGTCAACAACGGTTTTGACACTGTCAGACTGTCCCGTGTTATAAATGAGCCTAAGCGGGGAATAGGCGACGCAACACAGGCGGAGGTGTTCAGGATTGCCGACGGATTGGGAATTTCTCCCTTGGAGGTTATGGAGCGCTCGGAGGAATTTGCCGCTATCTCTAAAAAATGTAAGGTCTTAGAGCCATTGGGACGTGCGTTAAGGGAGCTTGGAGAGGACGAGGAAAGACCTCTTGATTCCCTCCTTGACGATATAATGTCGGTGACGGGATATGAGGCTTCATTAAGAGCGCAAGGCGACGAGGGCTTGGCAAGGCTCGAAAATATCAAGGAGCTGAAGTCCGGCATGATTAATTTTATGGAGGAGAATGAAGCGCATTCGCTGTCCGATTATTTGGAGAATGTGGCGCTGATCACAGACCTTGACAGCTATGAACAAGACGAGGACAAGGTAGTGCTGATGACCATGCACGGCGCAAAGGGCTTGGAATTTAACAACGTGTTTATAGTAGGAGCGGAAGAAAATATTTTCCCCTCATACCGTGCGCAGCTTGATATGAGCGAGATAGAAGAGGAGAGAAGGCTTGCCTACGTTGCCATAACAAGAGCCAAAAGAAGACTCTTTATCACTCATACAAGACAGCGTCTTATCTACGGCTCTACTCAGCGCAACAGGCTTTCAAGATTTATCGGAGAAATTCCCGTAAAGGATATTGAAAACATTGACCATACGCAGCTCACAGCCCAGGCTGCTCCCTCAAAGAGCAGAAAGACCGTCAAAATCGGTTATCTTCAACAGGAGACGCATCATGCACAGGTGGAAAAAATGGCGGCAAGAATTGCTTCCGCTCACTCCGAAACCTTTAGCTCGGGAGACAGGGTAAATCACAAGGTCTTTGGAGAAGGCACTGTCCTTTCGGCTGCGCCCGTGGGGAATGATTATTTGTTAGAGATTGCCTTTGATAAATCGGGGACTAAAAAGATTATGGCTAATTTTGCTAAGATAGAAAAGCTGAGCTGAAAAAAACTAATATCGCAAAATAATCCGTCAAAACCTCTGCAATTTGGTTCTGACGGGTTATTTTTTGATTATATTTTGATAGTTTGATTTTGACGGCAATTTGTTAATTTAAAAAAACCCGTTTACAAATCCGACAAAATATGCTATACTATAAATAATTATGCTAATATACGCAGGAAAAAATGTCGGAAAGGTAAAAGCAAAGATGAAAGTAAGAAAAGCAGTTATACTGGCAGCCGGATTCGGCACAAGAGTTCTTCCCGCAACAAAGGCTATCCCTAAGGAAATGATGACTATCGTCGACAAGCCCGCTATCCAATATATAGTTGAGGAGGTTTCCGCAGCGGGAATTAAGGATATTCTTATCGTGCTGAGCAGAGGAAAAACCGCCGTTGAGGATCATTTCGACCGTTCTCCCGATTTGGAAAGACAGCTTTTAAGCTCAGGAAAACAAAGCTTTTATGACGAGGTTATTAAAATCCCTCAGCTTGCCAATATTCAGTTTGTAAGACAGCAGGAGATGAAGGGCACGGGAAACGCCGTTATGTACGCTAAGGAATTTGTGGGCGATGAGCCTTTCATTGTGATTTACGGCGATGATGTGTTTATCTGCGACGATCCCGCAACGGCTCAGGTTTGCCGCGCTTATGAGAAATACGGAAAGGGCACCGTTACCATAAAGGAATTTCCCGACGAGCTGGTCTATAAGTATTCCAGCCTTAAAACAGAGTACAAGGAGGACAATGCTTACAGTATTTCCGATATGATAGAAAAGCCCAATGCTGAAACCAAATTTTCCAATTACTCAATTTTGGGAAGATGCGTGCTTCCTCCCTCAATCTTTAAAATTTTGGAAACCCTGCCCACAGGCGCAAACGGCGAGTATCAGCTTACAGACGCTATGAAGGTGCTGGCGAATACCGAGGGCATGATAGGCGTAGCTTATACCGGAGTAAGATATGATATGGGCAACAAGCTTGGCGTTCTTAAAGCGGTAGTTGAAGTGGGATTAAAGCACCCGGAAATCGGTGAAAGCTTCCGTGAATACCTTAAGGAAATCAGCAGCAAGCTTTGATTTTCCGTCAATTAATCGTTACAAATGTCAAATTGGAATTTATGGCACGGGTGCCGAAAATACAGCGAGGGCTGCCTTAACTGCTACGTCTACAGAATAGACAAAAATCACGGGCGCTCCGACAGCTTTATTGTAAAAAGAAACGCCGATTTTGAGCTTCCGATTAAAAAAGGCAGAAACGGAGAATATAAGCTTAAACCCGAAAACGGTCCTGTATTCACCTGTATGACAAGCGACTTTTTTATCGAAGACGCCGACTGCTGGAGAGACAGGGCTTGGGAAATTATAAGACAGCGTCCCGATCTGAACTTCTGGATCGTCACTAAAAGGATAAAACAGGCAAGGGAAAGGCTTCCAAAGGATTGGGGAGAGGGTTATCCCAATGTCTCATTAGTCTGTACTATGGAAAGCGAGAGGAGAGTACGGGAGAGACTGCCCGTATTGGGCGACTTTCCCGCAAAGCACAAAATTATTTTTTGCGCCCCACTCCTTGACGAAATAAATCTAAAGGGCAGGCTTGATAATATCGAGCTTGTAAGCGTAGGAGGAGAAAGCGGGAATGAGGCACGGCAATGCCGCTGGGAATGGGTGAAAAAAATATATGAAGCCTGTGAAGAAAGCGGCACGGGATTTCATTATCATCAGATAGGCTCAAACTTTGTAAAAGACGGAAAGGTCTATCACATTCCCCATAAAAAACAGTTTGAGCAAGCAAGAAAAGCGCAGCAGCTTTTAAACAATTCTAAGAATACGGATAAAACCGTTTATTTTTCAGATATAACCCGATAAAACGGACAAAGGAAAGGAGGCGGGAACAGCTTGGAGCATAACGGAATCACGGACGAAGAGCTGAAACAGCTTTCAACAATAGAGAGCTTCGGAAAGTGGCAGAAGGTGGATCGCTACTTTCCCGAAACACGCTACACTCCCGACAGCAGCAAGCTTAAAACGGGCGTTATCAGCATACCGCCCAGAGCAGAAAAACCGTTTTCACCCGGTTTCAGGCTTTATACTGTTCAGATTAAGGGAAAGACGCTTCTGATGCGGGTAGACAGCATCGGAAGGTTTGAAAGGGAATGCGAACTGGCGGAATTTTCGGACAGAATATTTAACGAGGGGGGAGTTTATGTTTCCTCTCCCGTAGAGGTGGGCGCATTTGACAGCGACCGAATGGTTTACAGTATGTACAACTTTTTCTGCGGAGATAATTTGGCGAGAAGGCTCCCCGATTTTTCCACCTCCCACCAACATTCCTTTGGTGTGGAAGCGGGAAAACAGCTTACAAGATTTCACAGCGTACTGCCGACGGTGGAGGACAGGATTCCCGAAAAGACGGATATTTTCCTTATGCTTACCCGAATGGAAGAAAAGGGGATAAACTACGAAAGCTTTTCACAGGCGGCGGAATTTCTGAAAAATCATCACAGTATTCCCGAAAACAGACCTGTAACGGCTAAACACGGAAATTTCTCGGCTAATACCCTGTTTCTTGACAAAGACCTTAACGTGGGTATGCTTCCCCTTTCGGATTTCAGCTGGGGAGACCCTGTATCCGACTTGATTTTCCTGTCGGACGGCTACAGTCTGCCCTTTATTAAAGGCGTGTTTAAGGGAATGTATAACGGTATACTGCCTAACGATTTTTTTGAGCTGCTGGCATATTATACCACCGTGGCGGCGCTTTCCGACGTTGAAGCCGCCGAGGACGAAAAACAGAGAGAAATTGCCATAATAAGAGCGAGAAAGATAGCTGCGGACCTTGATAATTATCAAAGCGTTATACCTGTGTGGTATTGAGAGCATGTTCTAAGAACAATCTAAAAGAGGAGCAAATGAAAAACGTAATCTTAATAGGTATGCCCGGCTGCGGCAAAAGCACCGTGGGGGTATTGCTGGCTAAAGCGTTAGGCACAGGTTTTATAGATACTGACCTTATCATTCAGGTACAGAAAAGAAACACGCTTCAGCGGCTGATAGATTTAGACGGCTTGGAGAAATTCGAGCAGTATGAAGAAAGCGCACTGCTATCCGTGACGGAAGAATCGAATATGGTTATTGCCACAGGAGGAAGCGCCGTGTTCTGTGAAAAGGGAATGCGGCACCTCAGAAGAAACGGTATCTGCATTTATTTGGAGCTGCCCGTTTACGACCTTCAGCTCAGACTGTCCAATATTAAGACAAGAGGAATAGCCTGCCGAAGGGGCGAGGGGTTAGAGGAAATACTTGCCGAAAGAGGACCGCTTTACAACAGATACGCCGACGCAAAAATAAGCTGCGCCGATAAAAGCTGTGAACAGATAGTGGAAAAGATAATACACATAGTAGGGGCTGCGGAGATGTAGCCCCATTAAAAGGATATTTATGTCGATATTTGATATTTTTAAAAAATTAGAAGCAGAGAGAGAGCCTGCAATGCCCAATGCCCCTATAGAATTTATTATAGCGGGATTGGGGAATCCCGGAACACAGTATGAGGACACAAGACATAACTGCGGCTTCATGGCGGCGGAGACTTTAGCGGAGTCTCACGGCGTACAGCTTAAAAGGCTGAAATTCAAGTCTCTCACCACCGATATGACAATAGGCGAAAAAAGATGCCTTGTTATGAAGCCCGCCACCTTTATGAACAACAGCGGCGAGGCTGTAGGCGAAGCGGCGGGATTTTATAAAATTCCTCCCGAAAGGGTTATCGTTATTTACGACGATATTAACCTTGACGTAGGAAGGCTCAGAATAAGAAGCAAGGGCAGCGACGGCGGTCATAACGGAATGAAGAGCATAATACTCAGCTTAAACAGCGATAATTTCCCCAGGATAAGAGTAGGCGTGGGAAAAAAGCCCCGCCCCGATTACGACCTTGCCGATTGGGTATTGTCACGGTTCACTAAGGAAGAGGGCGAAAGCTTAGAACCCGCTCTCAGCAATGCGGCAAAGGCGGCGGAGCTTATAGTACAGGGAAAAATCACGGAGGCAATGAATCTTTACAATGGCGGATAAGGTGACCTTTGATATTATCGCTTACACGAAAAGCGATTTCCCCGAAAAGTTCGGAATTCCCCGTCAAAGCGGACTGACCGGGCTTACATCCAAAATAATATTTAAGCCCGAATACCGGGTAAGGGAAGCCTTCCGCGGTCTGTCGGGCTATTCTCATATCTGGATATTGTGGCAGTTTTCGGAGGCGGTCAAGGAGGGCTGGTCTCCTACCGTAAGACCTCCTAAGTTAGGCGGCAATAAACGAATGGGCGTTTTCGCAACACGTTCCCCCTTTCGCCCGAATCCCATAGCAATTTCGGCGGTAAAGCTCGAACATATTGATTATGACGACCCGGAAGGTCCTGTTTTGTGTGTCAAGGGCGCCGACTTAATGGACGGTACGCCGATTATTGACATAAAGCCTTATGTAGCCTATTCGGACGCTTATCCCGAAGCAATATCGGGGTTTGCGCAGGACAGGAATGCCAAAAGACTAAAGGTCGAGATTTCGGAAGCTGTTTTGAAATTAATACCTGAAGAAAAAAGAGAGGGACTGATTGAAGTTCTCTCTCAAGACCCCCGCCCCGGATATAAAACAGATGCTGAAAGAGTTTATACTATGAGCTTTGATAAATATCAGATAAGCTTTATTGTTACTAAAGAAGGCGTTATCGTTATAAATATCAGTCAATGAAAGAACGCCCGTTAAAACTTGGTCGGTTTTAACGGGTGATTTCATTATGAAACTGTTTATTTATCAATTACCTTTATTCTCAGTAAGAGTAACCTCGAACTGCATTTTTTCATAGGTAGTCTGAGCAAAATAGCCGTTGCCGGTAGTGGTGGGGCGCTGAACCGTAAGAGTTACCTTGTCGCCCTCCTTCATTCCCTTAGTGGCTTTCTGAACGTCTGTAACATCGGCAACAGCGTTACCGTTTACCTCGGTAATAATATCGCCTATACGAAGCCGGCTCTTGGCAACGGGTGCATTCTGATCTATCTCGGCTACAAGAAGTCCGGTATACTGAGAATCATAGCTGCTGACCTTTTGAGTGGAGATTCCGATAATGGGTCTGCCGGTGATATAGCCATAGCTGATAAGGTCGCTTATAATGGGCTTAGCCTCGTTAATGGTTATTGCAAAGCCTAAGTTCTCAATAGTTGCGGTTGAGGACATGGAGATAAGCTTAGAGTTTACAACGCCCACAAGGTTGCCGTACATATCGAAAAGTCCGCCGCCGGAGTTGCCGGGATTGATAGCTGCATCAGTCTGAATGGAGCTTAATTCATAGCCGTTTGAATCGGCGAAACGGTTGAGTCCCGAAACGATTCCCGTGCTTAAGCTCTTGGAAAGCCCCGAGGGGTTGCCGATAACGCAAACCTGCTGTCCTACGTTAAGTTTGGAGCTGTCGCCGATTGCTGCGGCGGTGAAGGGCTCGCTGCGTTCCGCTTTAAGCACCGCAAGGTCGGTAGAGCTGTCTGTGCCCACAAGGGTAACGTCCATTTCAACCTCCTCATAGTTGGTAGCCTTATCAGAAACCACTATTGTAACCTTTGCCGCACCCTTTACCACATGGTTATTGGTGACAATGTAGCCGTCGGTGGTGAAAAATACGCCGCTTCCGCTTCCCTGCTTTACGTAGGAATTTTCTCCTCCGTAGCCGTCGTTCACATAATTATAAACCATTACAACGCTTTCGTTTACCCGGCGGTAAAGCTCCTCGCAGTCGTACTTGGTCTTTGTATTTACCTCCGCCATATTGGCAAGAGAGGAGAGGTCGTCGCCCACCGATTCCTCCGGTCTTGAGTATTCGGGAGCAGTATTTGCATCGGGCAAGGTTTCATCTTCGGGAGACGTACTGTCTGGGTTCTTGCTTTCTTCACCCTGAACGCTGCTGTCTCCTTCGAGACGGTTAGCAATATAAGAACCGCCGAAGCCGCTTAACCCGCCTACCGCAATGGCAGCCGCAAGAAGTCCCGCAATAAGACCGCCGCTTACCTTTTTCTTTTTCGGCGGCTTGGGCGGCTGAGGATAACCGCCGTACTGCTGTGTGTAACCGCTGTTCTGATTGGGGTCGGTGGAAAAGCTGTAACCGTTCTGATAATTGTTATTATCGTTATACATATATGACACTTTCCTTTCTGTATGAATCAATCACTTTATTTTCTATGCTTGAATTATAATCCCCCTATGTGAAAAAAGTGTGTTTGGTTATTTACAAAGCAGAGAAAGTACCGAAAAAGTAATTTGTAAAAATGTGGAAATCAGCTGATAAGCTTTTCTTGCATTACTCTTTTTTATTCCTTGAGAGCCTTAAGTGCAATTCCGCATTCTATGCGCTTTTTCTGCATCTCACAGGCGATTTTGTTGGGCTTCTGAACGTCTCCCTCGTACTGGAAGGAATTGGCGTTGCAGCCGCCTGAGCAGTAAAACCTTGCCCAGCAGTCGGAGCAGCCCTGCTTGCTGTAAATATGAGTTTTTGCAAAGTAGTCCTTAATATTTTTATCAATTACTCCCTCAAATATGCTTCCCATTTTCCAGTCCTCCATTCCCACAAACTGGTGACAAGGATAGACGTCGCCGTCGGGAGTGACCGCCACATACTCATTGCCGCAGCCGCAGCCTCTGAGCCTTTTTATTGCGCAGGGACCCTGATCCAAATCTATCATAAAATGGAAAAAGTCGAACTTGCCGGGATTTTCCCTCATAACCTCATAAAGCCTGTCGTACTCGGAAAAAACCGCAGGAAGCTCCTTTTCGGTAATGGCATACGGCAATTCTGGGTCGGTCACTACGGGTTCAGCCGAAAGCTCTTTAAAACCAAGCTCCGCCATATGAAGCACATCGTTTACAAAGTCAAGATTATACCTTGTAAATGTAGCTCTTACATAATAATCGGTGCGCCCCTTGTTTTTTCTTGCGGCAACAAGCTTCTGAAACTTAGGCACGATTGCGTCATAGCTTCCCTTGCCGTTGGGGGTGCGGCGGATTCGGTCGTTTACCTCTTTTCTGCCGTCCAAGGAAAGCACGCAGTTGGACATCTCCCGGTTTATGTATTCAATTTTATCATCGTCAAGCAGTACGCCGTTGGTGGTAATTGTGAAGCGGAAATTTTTCCCGTGCTGTTTTTCAATGCTCCTTGCGTAATCCACCGTTTCGGTTACGGTATCCCAAGCCATAAGAGGTTCCCCGCCAAAGAAGTCAAGCTCCAAATTTTCTCTGCCGCAGGACTTTTCAATGAGAAAATCTATCGCCTTTTTTCCCGTTTCGGGAGTCATTATCTTCCTTCCGGTTCCGAAGTCTCCCGTTTCGGCAAAGCAGTATTCACAGCGGAGATTGCAGTCGTGGGAAACATGCAGGCACATTGCCTTGATAGGCGCATTAAGCGTCTTGTCCGCATACTGTCTGTACTCGTCCTCGGAAAAGAGTATGCCGTCGTGATAAAGAGACTCTAATTCCTCCAAGCACTCTGCTATATCCGAAGGCGCATACTGAGGGAGCTTTTTTGACAGCTCCTCCGCTGTAACTCCCAAGGTTTCGCTTCCCTTTTGGGGGCAGATGTAATCCAACATATTGTACACTGTTTCATCAACGGTATGCACTCCGCCGCTGTTCACATCAAGGACAATATAAGCGTCGCCCTGTTTATACTTATGTATTCTTGTTTCCATTACAGTACCTCGTTAATGTTAAAATATATAATTAAATTAAGCGCAAAAGGCTGCCGCAAAAAAGCAAAGCGGCAGCCCTTTCTTAATTTTCCAAAGCTCCGTAATTACTTCTGAGCCTCACAGGTCTGGTTAGCAACGGTGCAGGAGGTCTTGCAGGCAGACTGACAGGAGGTCTGGCACTTGCCGCAGCCGCCCTTAGCCGCTGTTGCTTTTAAATTAGCCTTATTTACAGTTTTAATGTGTTTCATTGTCATTTTCCTTTCCATTTAAGATGATATTGAATTTATTATAGCATATTAAACGGCATTTTGCAATAGCCGAGGTCAAAATAAATTGAAAACAGCTTTGTTGTGATTATACATAAAATTTAAAAAATTATTTGTGCTTTATTGACAATTTTGACAAATGTTAAGGGCTTATGGGTTGAAAGCTAAGGCAAAATACATTATAATTAAAATAGTATTATATCTGAAAGGTGGGTAGTCTCGATGGAAAATAAGAGCGGTAAGCTGAGATTGCTTTTAAATATTATTTTGCCCGCCATTATCGTTTTGGGCACTGTCGGGCTTCTGCTTCAGAATTATTTCTACAACACTCAAGACAGAGTCTGCGACCTTGCAAGCGCCGAGAGAGACGGGACGCTGTTTAAATTCGACGATTTGACTATTGAAATAGTCACCAGAGGAGGAGACTCAGGCTCATGGACATTTGACGGGCTTCTCGGCGATGACGAAAGCTTCCTTATAGAAGCGGGCGTCGGCACTATCTATGAATTCGTGGTCACCAACAACACCTCCGAAACAATTCTCGATTGGACCGCAGAGCTGTGTATTCCCGAGGATATGTACGTCAACAATACATGGAACGGCAGCTTTGAGTTTCACCAGAATGTATTGTCGGGAAACGAAAAGGTTCAGACAATCAATCTTGCTGAGTATTCCAATTATGACATAATTCTTGACCATTATATGGCTCATGTAGGTCCCATGGTGGCATTGCACGAAGGGGACTATTTTATCTATTATCCAAACACCGAGATGAATGAAATGCCCATTGCTCCGAAGCAGCCCGGCTCCAACTGCGAGGGCGGCGTAAGAATCGGCTTCATTATGTACATAGAAGGTCAAAGCACAGATTATATTTCGGATTTCTCGGTTGGCGAGGTACATTATCACTTAAAAACAAGTCTGTTTAAAAGCCCGCTTTTGTGGGTGATAATCGGATTGTCTATAATCTGGATTACCTGCCTTGTTGCAGCTATAGCCGTCCGTATGAATACCAAACGGTTTATTGAACAGCGCAATCGTGACCAAAAGGCTATCGATCAGACTATGCAGACCTTTGTAAACTTTATTGAAGCAAAGGATCCAAGCACAAGCGGTCATTCCCTTCGGGTCGCCCAATACTCGAAAATGATTGCCAAGGAATTGGGCTTCAATGAAGATGAGTGCAATCAGGTATATTACATTGCCTTAATGCACGACTGCGGCAAAATATTCATACCCGACGAGATACTCACAAAGCCGGGACGGTTGACGGACAGCGAGTACGAGATAATGAAAAAGCATACGGTTTACGGAATGGATATACTGCGGGATTTCACCGCTATAGACGGAATGGGCTCGGGTGCGCTGAATCATCATGAGCGGTATGACGGAAAGGGCTACCCTAACGGCATATCGGGCGAAGACATTCCCGTTATAGGCCGCATAATCTGCGTATCGGACGCATTTGACGCTATGAATAGTCCCCGCTGCTATCGAAGCAGCTTATCCCGTGATATTATAATCAGCGAATTGAAAAACAATCGGGGAAAACAATTTGATCCCGTTATGGTTGACTGTCTGCTGTCTCTTATAGACAATGGAGCAATAAAGTTTTCCGATTCAAGCAAATCAGCCTCAACAGTATAAACTAAACATAGTGAAAGCCAGCCGCCCCTTAGTTTGCCTTATCAGTAAACTAAGGGGCGGATTTCTTGTTGGTTAATCGGGAAAGCGCAGGGACGAGCGCTTATTTATTGAATTGTATAAGCAATATAGCTTCTAATGCTCATT
This sequence comes from uncultured Ruminiclostridium sp., assembly GCA_964389845.1. Classification (GTDB taxonomy): domain Bacteria; phylum Bacillota; class Clostridia; order Oscillospirales; family Ruminococcaceae; genus Ruminiclostridium_E. Next base: position 12,362 of record CAYMFX010000013.1, on the reverse strand, counting down.
GGTATACAAGGAATACATATTAGTCTGCTCCTCCGAACCATGCTCTATTATCCATTTCAGCATGCCAATCCCCGCATTCCCCACAATGGTGTCGGTAACGCTGCCGCTGCGGTAAATCATGGTTGTGGGAACCTTCTCCACTTTAAACCGATAGGCTATATCAGGCTCATCATTTACATTAACTCTCACTATCTTGGCGATACCTTCAAGCTCGTTGCTCATTTGTTCAAGGGCGCTAAGAGATTTTTTCTCCTGATTGTAGGACGACCAGAAATTTATAAGCACCGGTAAGCTGCTGCCAAAAACCTCGCTTCTGATATTATCACCCGTTACAATGACTGTGGACATTTTTTCTTTTCCTCCTTCTGCAAGCTCTGTAAATTATAAATATAGTATTGCCAATTTCAAAGGAGAAATTAGAGGAAAATTAGAACACGTTCTTAACCTTCTGTCACTTCGGGCTCAGCTGTATCCGTCCCTTCCTCGGAGGAAGCGTTTGAATAATCCGAATGAATGATAAGATCCGATTCCGAGGGATTAAGAATGGGCTGACAGTAATTATTCTGATTTTTAACGCTTTCTTCTAACCATTCAATGCCTCTTATTTTGCTCGCATCAAGAGTTTCGCCTTTTTTAATAACAATATTGCCGTCGGAATCCTTCATTTCTCCTTCAAAAATAACCGCATTCCCTTCGGAGCAAAGCTTATAAAGAGCGTCGGTGATTTCCTTAGTGCCTTCCTTGGCTTTCTCGCTTACAGCCACTACTCTGACTGCGCCCTCTTTAACTCCGCCCTCGTAAATTCCCACTATTGCGGAAGTGTACCTTATGGAACGCAGTGCGTCAATCAAAAACAACCTCAGGTTGCAGAATGTTCCCATAATGTAATTATCGGGAGCAAGCTCGGGGGTTCTGTAAGACATTCCTATAACCTTTACCCCTAACAGCTCGCAGTATTCTATGGCAAAATTGGAATATGTGGCGGTGAAAATAACGTCACAGCCCTGACTTACTAAATTGTCTATTGCTTCCTTTGTCTCATCATCGTGAGAGCCGTTAGCCCAGTTTACTCTTACATCGGTATCGTCCTTAATAAGATTCTTCGCACCCTCAATGTAACCGTTAATAAGGCTGTGAACGCTTAACACGGCGGGGTCTGCAACTACGCCCAATATATTGCTATCGGAATTATACGCCGCCGCAAGACCGCATACAAACGAACCCAAGTATGTTTCACCCTGAAAAACGGAAAGATTGCCCGGTCCTGCGCCGCCGCCAAAGCTGATAAAATGCACCTTGCTGTTTGCCGCTGCCTCCTCTCGGATTGCGCTTGCATACTTCATGCTTGCGCCTACTATAACGTTACAGCCGTGCTGAACCAAAGCTGCGGTTGCCGCTTCCACCTGACCTACCAATACATTTTCCACGTAGCAGGTTTTTGCGCCCAATACTCTTTTTATCTCCTGTCTTGCGTCCTCGAAATACTCGGTGGAAGCATCGTCCGAGCCTAATTCGGGCTTATCGGGGTCCTTGTACACACTGCCGGGATATATGAACCCCACAACAAGCTCCACTTCCTTAGGCTCTTTGGGAACAATAGATGTAACTACGCTGCCGTCCGAATCCGTAACAGGGTTGCCCTCGTCGTCGGTGACGGTAACGTAAGTATATTCATCGGTGGTGGTTTCGGATTCCTCCTCTCCTCCTCCGCTGCAGCCCGTAAAGAAAAGGCAACCCGCTAAAATGAATGATAAAAGTTTTCTCTTTTTCATACCGTTATTATCCTTTCTGCAACCAATTTGCATAATATAATCCAATATATACTATCCGTAATATTATCCCGATAAAAACATGTACAATTAGACATTATAATTCTACCACATTTTATTAAGCATTTCAACCCTTGATTTCACAAAAAACTCACAGAAAAACCTTTTGCATTTTCGTAAAAATATGTTATAATAATCTCAAGGAAAGAAAAGCGGAATAAAAATCATATAAAGGAGATAATATGAACAAAACAGCAGCGGCAGCCTTATTATCCGTAGCGGTAATTTTATCCGGCTGCAATCAGAACGGAGGCTCGGGAAAAGGTCCCGTAGCCTATATAGAAAATCCGCCTGAGGACAGTGCCAAAGGGTTCTTTGACATAACCTATGACGCATGGAACAGCGAGTACCGTTACAGAACCGAAGCGGTGGGCTATACCGAGGAAAAGGACGCCGAGCTTTGCAAGTCCTACAGAAGCGACATTGTAGAGTATCTGAAGCAGGAAAAGATAGTGCTTTACCTTGCCGAAAAGCTTGGCATAACCTGTGAATCCCTTACCGAGGAGGAAATGAAGGACATTGACAAGGCAACGGAGGAAAGTCTCAAGAGCTGGTACGATAACTACGAATCCGACGCTAAGCTTAAATTAGGCTCTGATTATACAGACGAGGAGCTTTTGCAAAAGGAGAAGGAGCTTTTTGAGGAATATCTGAAAAGCGTAAATCTGACAATTGACGACCTGACCTCATGGAAAATCAACGAAGCCATAAGAGAAAAGTATATAGCCGCCGTAGGCGATACCATAAGCGACGACGAGGTAAAGAATTTTGTGCAGGATACGATAGACACTGCCAAGGAGACCTACGAAAAGGACATTGAGGCCTTTGAAAAGACCTATACCCCGTTCTACATTCCCGAAGGAACAAGAGTGGTGCAGCAGCTTGTGGTTCTTATCGACGATATTTCCGCCAGCGAAGTTACCGCTTACCGTAAGGACGGCGACAACGAGAAGGCGGACGAGATATTAAATAAAGCGCTGGAAAAGGTGAAATTCAGAATAGATGAGGCTTATCAAAAGTTGGAGCAGGGTGTAGAGTGGAAAACCGTCCAAGAGGAATATAACGACGAAACCGACACCAACGATAAGGACTTTTCGCTTTATCCCAAGAGCAGCACCGTTAAGTCCGAGGTGATAGACGCGGCGATGAAGATTGAGAAAAAGGGAACCTATTCCGGGATTATACAAAACGATTCGGGCTACTGCATTATTTACTACAAGGACGATTTGGAATTTACAGATGAGAAAATGGAAAGCCTTCTTTCTCAGGGCAGAGAGTTCCTTGCCGACCAGAAATCCTATCAGAATGTTACCGACTTTTTGAAGGAGCATCCCTATGTTATGGACTACGAGCTTTTGAATATTGATGACCCTTCGGAAACTACCGCCGAGGAAACAGCCTGATACTCAGTTTTATATACCTCTCAAAAAACAACCGCCTATCAGACAACATAGGGGGACTGTAAAAAAAAACATTACCGTGCGAGGTAAAACCTCGCAAAGATACAACTTGCTATCATAAAACAGGGGACGCCCTCTCTTGCAGGGCGTCCCCTCGTCCAAGCAACCCCTCGGGTTGCTTTTAAATTCTACCCCTTGCAGAGCGCACTTTGTCAAGAGATTTCGCCCTCTGCGGAGGGCGACCAAAGGGACTTTGTCCCTTTGGAATCCCTACTTCCTTTTTGTATCACAAAAAGGAAGCGAAAAAAGAATCGAGTAATAACGCCGTCAGCTTTCCAAAAAAACAGTAGCCTCCATATCCGCCGTTGACATTGCAAAAGCCAACGGAAAAGCTTCAAAAGCCTTGCTGACCGAATTTCTTTCTTCAACGGCGCCGTCGGAAAATCCCATATGCCAGCGTATCGCCATTGCCTCTTCCCTTGTAAGCCGCATAAATCCGCTTACCATATAAACGGATTTTTCCCCGTGACCGTAGGGCAGCTTGTCCTCGAACCGATATGTGGGTACCCTCTCCCATATTCCCTGCTCATTCTTAACGTTCCTGAAATCCCTTACATATGTATCTACCTTGCAAATATCGTGGAGCAATGCAACAATTGCGGTCGTCTCCTCCGAGCAGGTCAATCCGAACTTGTTTTTGACCTGTTCCCTCTCCAAATAATTTTTAAGGCAATAATATACGTTAAGGGAATGCTGCGCCAGTCCTCCCTCATAACTGCTGTGAAATCTTGTGCTTGCGGGAGCGGTGAAAAAATCACAGCGGTTTGTAAGATAGTCCAACAGCTTATCGGCGCCTTCCCTTTTTATATTTTCATTGTAAATTGCTATAAATTCCTCTTTTATTTCAGAAACGCTCCTCTGCTGCTCCATTTATTTTCCTCCCTGCAATAATCCCTGCTTTTCATTGCTCAATAGACTCAATAGACAACATCAGCGGCACACCTCGGAAAACTCAAAATTCCCGGTATAGCCGCTGAAAATTATTTTTACTCGCCGATTTCAATAGATTCGGGGAATATATTCTCACTCTCGCTCTTGTTAAGGAATGTGGTGCTTACATAGCCCTGAATGATTGCGCCGTCGTCAACCGTAATGGTAGATGCGCTTATGTCTCCGAAAATTACTGCGTCCGCCTTAAATTCCGCCTTGCCTGTAATCTCTACGTTTCCCTTTACTTTTCCGTTAATGCTTGCATAGCCGGAATTAAGGTCTCCTATCAGCATTGTGTCACGGCCTATCTCCACGCTGCCCTTCAGCTCAAGATTCCCCTGAACCTGGGAGGTTATCATATTGGCGTTGTTGCAAATCATATTGCCCACAATTCTGCCGTTCAGCTCAACGTCCTTTGTGGTTTCAACATCGCCTCTGACATCTCCGTCAATGCTCATATTGGCAAGAGAACGAATGTTTCCGTCAATCATTGTATTTCTTGAAATAACGGTTATCTCATTTTCAACGGAATCGCTGTAATCTCTTCTGCTATTGCGGTTCTGACCCGAGGACATAGGATATGTATCACCGTTATTTCCATAGCTGCGGCTGCGGTTATAGCCCTCCTGACGGTTATTGCCATTGTAGCCGCTCCGCTGATTATTGCGGTCTCTGTCCGAAGCGCGGTTGTCGTTAAAGTCTCTTCCCTGCTCACGGTTTCCGGCAAAGTCTCTTCCCTGCTCACGGTTTCCCGAAAAGTCTCTGCCTTGTCCACGGTCGTTGGAGAAATCTCTCCGGTCACGGCTGTCCGAATCTCTGTTTCTGTCCCGACTGTCGTAATTTATGTCCTGTTCACGATTGCCGTAATTGCCGTTCCTATCCTGATTATCGTAGCTTCTGCCCTGACTGTCGTAATTATTGCTGCGATCCTGACTATCGTAATTACCGGATTGGCTCCTGTTATCGTAATTTCTGTTTTGATTGCGGTCGTTCATATATTCACTATTCTGTGAACGACCGTCGTCAAAATCTCTGCTTTCGGGACGGTTATAGCCGTAATCCCTGTTCTGCTCGGGCGCACGGTCTCTGTCTCCGTCATAATATCCGTCACGTCTTTGGTTATCGTTATAATATCCGCCCTGACGATTGCCCTCATAGTATCCGTCGTCGTTTCTTCCTCTGGTATCGCTGTTGCGGTAATTATTGTCATAGCCTCTGTCATTGCTATTGCTGCGGTACCCGTCGTTGGCGTTACGGGGACGTCCGTTAGGCTGAGAGTAATTATTGGAGCCGTTATAACCGTCATTCCTGCGTCCGTTATCGTCCTGATTAATATAATAAGGACGGCTGGCGCCCTCGGTAAACGACATATCGTCAGAATTTGAGGATTGGTCGTTGTTGAGCGCTCTTTTAAGCTCCTGATATTGTGAATTTCTCTTTTTATCGTCGTCCTTGGAGTTTCCGGTAAGGTCTTTTACCGCTTGTGAAATATTTTCCTTCAGTCCCATTTTTTAACGGTCCTTTCATCAAAATGGCTCAAAAGCCTTCTTTATTCACGTATTATAAATAAAAATTTGTTCTGTCAAGCTTCTCGGACGCAATGCGCCGATTATTTATAGATATATACATTATGATACAATAACAAATCTCTTTTGTCAAGGGCAATGATGAAAATTTGTAGCATTTGTGTTTTTTGCCTGTTATTTTTACACAATTTGCCAAAAATCGGCCTGCCGAATTTTACGGCAAGCCGAATTTATTTATGTTTATATCAAAAGGCATTGCCAAGTATTATTTACAGCGCCCTTCTTATTCCGTCGGTAAATACACGCTTTATAATGTCCGCTCCCAAATTTCTGAGCTTCACTTCCATTTCCTCGTAGCCTCTCTCAATGTGGTAAATATCCTCTATTTCGGTCACACCCTCGGTAGACAGCCCCGCAATGATAAGCGCCGCCCCCGCCCTAAGGTCGGAAGCCTTTACGGGAGCGCCCGTCAAATGCTCTACTCCCTCAATTATCGCTACCTTTCCGTCTACGGAAATATCCGCCCCCATTCGTCTCAGCTCGTCAACATAGCGGAATCTGTTGTCGAACATACTTTCCGTTACAATGCTGGTGCCCTTTGCCATAGTGAGCAGGGCGGTAAGCTGGGGCTGCATATCCGTGGGGAATCCGGGGTGAGGCATGGTCTTAACGGTGGTTTTCTCGTATCTCTCCTGTCCTATGACCCTCAGATACTCGTCGTGCTCCTCTATTACAACGCCTATTTTCCTCAGCTTTGAGGTGATAGGCTCAAGGTGCTTCGGTATTATATTGTTTATGATAACATTGCCTTTTGTCGCCGCTGCGGCAATCATATATGTTCCCGCCTCAATCTGGTCGGGGATTATTGTGTATTCTGTTCCGTGAAGCTTATTAACGCCTCTGATTTTTATAACGTCGGTGCCTGCGCCCATAATATCTGCGCCCATAGAGTTTAAGAAGTTGGCAAGGTCTACTATATGCGGCTCCTTGGCGGCGTTTTCCAAAATGGTGAGCCCCTCCGCCTTGCAGGCGGCAAGTATTGCGTTAATGGTAGCGCCTACCGTAACCCTGTCAAAATAAATCTGAGTGCCGATAAGCTTTTCCGCCTGTATATCCACAATACCGTGTTCAATAGTATAGCTCGCCCCCAGCGCCTTAAAGCATTTCAAATGCTGGTCAATAGGTCTGTCTCCCAAATCACAGCCGCCGGGCATAGATACTCTCGCTCTTCCGAAACGGTTAAGCATAGTGCTGAGGAAATAATAGCTTGCTCTCATGGAGCGTGCCATTTCATAGGGTACTACCATGTCCCTGATATGCTTGGTGTCGATTCTGATAGTGTTCTTGTTCAGTATCTTGACCTCGGCGCCCATTTCCGTAAGTATCCTAAGGTCAATGGACACATCGTTTATTTCCGGGACATTATAGAGGGTACAAGGACCGTCGGCAAGAATTGTTGCAGGGATTATCGCAACCGCCGCATTCTTGGCTCCGCTTATATTTACCGTTCCGGTAAGCCTTTTACCGCCGTTTATAATAAATTTATCCAATTTTTATGCCTGCCTCTGTTTTTTATAATCGCTTTATATCCATATTGGTATTATCTCTGATTAAGCTTGGGATATTCGAGCTTTTGTTCACACATTTATTAATTATACCACAATGGAGCAAAAAAGAAAAGGGATATTTTTGATTTTCTGCATTTTAACCAACTATCATTGCATTAATTGAAGCTTTTTCATCTAAAAATTAATTTTATGCGCTGATTTACTTTTTCATAAAGCTCTTTATGCACCCTATGCGCTTTCGTTAGGCTGTTCCTCCGCATTTACCGTTGAAGGTGTTTCTGCGGATTCGGATTCATTGCTTTCTACAGGCTGTTCCTCTGTTCCTGCGGTTACTCCCGTGTCGCTTGTGTCATTGGTTTCGGCAGGCTTGGTTTCATTGCCGCCGCCTTCTACAATAATCTGCTGGGTTTCGGAGGTTGTCCTTGAAGGCTTTGACTTTTCGGTGTCGGCGGCGGTAGTTTCTGCCGGAGCAATCCTTACCACCTCTACTTTTTCAATAACAATTTCATCAAGAGGCTTAGATGGTATCTCGCTCTTGTCGTCGTTGTTATTGCCGAAAACGGTTTCCACGCTGTTTATCGCTTTAAGCACGTCGGCGCCGTCCACAAGCTGACCGAATACGGTGTCCTCTCCGTCGTAGTCGTATATTCCGCCTACCTGGGAGTATCTTTCCTTTACCGCGTCGGGAATGCTTTTGAGCTTGTTGCAGTAATTGCGGTAATATTCCTTGTCCTCGTCAAGCATTTTGTCGGTTATCTCGGTGTTGTTCAAATCCTCGTCAAGCTTTTCTATTATCTTGTCAATGTCGGCGGGCTCGCTGTTGCTCACCATATAAAATTGGCAATAATTGCCCTTATCGCTTTTCGCCATGCAAAGAGCGCCGAAATAGTGACACATATACTGGGAGGTTTCACTGCTGAAATATTCTCTGTCGGAAACCTGTCCGTCAAAGCCTGTTCCTGTCATGGAGCCGCCCTGAACAAGCTGATCCTTTACCACTCTGTGGAAGGTTCTTCCGTCATAAAATCCGCTCTCGGCACGGCTGATAAAATTCTTGACGGCTGTGGGTGCGGCGGCAGGAAAGAGCTTAACTGTTATATCGCCGTAATCCATTACGTGAATAATGGAAAAAATATCTCCCTCCTCTAAGGCCACCTCTCCCGTATTGCCCATAAATCCCTGTTCGCTTGAACAGCCGGCTGAAAAGCAAAGTCCCATGGCAGCCGCTGCGGCTGCGGCAATAATCCTGAATTTTTTCATAGCTAAATCATTCCTTTACTTGTGATATTCGCCAATTTCGACGTGCTTTACAAGTATTTCCTCTTTAGGCATATAGGTTTCCTTGTCAACCTCCGCCTCCATTATTTTGTCAAATACGTCTTCTCCCTCGATGATTTGCCCGAATACGGTAACAACTCCGCTGACCAAAGGGAATGCGCCGACTTCCTGCCATTTTGAGATAAGCTCCTCAGGGAAAAGCTGTTCTCCGTCCTTGGTAATACTTCTTAACTGCTCTAAATTTTCATCGTTAAAATCCACGGTGTTGCAGATAAAATACCTGCTGTCTCCGTATCCCATAACCGATGAGAAGGAGCAAAGGGCGCCTTTAAAGGGCCAGAGCTTCGGCGTTGTTTCCAGCTCAATAAGCTCTCCGTCATTGGAAGCGCCCTCCGAGCCGTCCGCTTTTGCCGAACCGGTAGCGGCATAGCTGTCCTTTATTACCGCAAAGAAATTGTTGTTGTCATAATACCCATCCTTTGCACGGTTCACAAAGTTATCCACCGTTTTCGGCGCATATTCGGGATACAGCGCCACCGTAATATCTCCCATTGAGGTTTGAATGACAGCCGTCGTCTGCCCTTCCTCAGGCTCTTCAAGCTGTATAAATTCCATTTCCGAATAATCGTATTCCAGCGCCTGACTTCTGAACTGCTCGCCGAAAAGGGAACAGCCGCTGAACAGCAAAATCGAAGCGGCGGCGGGTATGGCAAGATACTGTTTTTTCAAAATAACACCTTTCCTTTTTACAATCTTTTTTACTTCTTCTATTATATAAGGAAACCAATTTAAAGTCAAGTGAATTTGCGGTTACAATTTGGTTACAAAATTATAATTTTTTAATGTTGACCCCCTGTCTGGTTTCCTCAACGGCATAGCCCTTAGCCGCTATCTCGTCTCTGATATTGTCCGCAAGGGCAAAATCCTTATTCTTCCTCGCCTCCCTGCGCATTTCCGCTAAGTTTAAGATTTCCTCCGGGATTTCCTCTTCCCTTTCGTAAATAATGCCCAAAACCTCCGTAAGCTCATCAAACGCCTTTTGAAGCTCCTGCAAGGATTCCTTTGAGGTATTTTCGTCAAGCATTGCGGTGTTTATTTCTCTTACAAGCTCAAAGACCGCCGTAATGCCGTCCGCCGTGTTCAAATCGTCGTCCATGGCTTCAATAAACTGCTTTCTTCTGTTATCGGCGGCTTTTACAAGCTCGGGGTCGGCTTCTCCTGCTTTAGCAGTTGAAACTGCCTTTTCCAAAGCCTTTTTGCAGTTTTTAAGACGTGCTAAAGAAGCCACCGCCCCCTCCATAACCTCGAGAGTATAGTTAAGCTGAGCCCTGTACTGAGCCTGGAGCAGCATAAATCTTACAGGCTCGTAGCCGTACTTTTCGGCAAGGTCACGGACAAGGAAGAAATTGCCCTTGGACTTGCTCATCTTGCGGTTATCAACGTTCAGCATTCCGTTGTGCATCCAGATATTGGCAAGAGGTATTCCGTTGGCGCACTCGGACTGTGCAATTTCATTTTCGTGGTGCGGAAAAATCAGGTCTGCGCCGCCGCCGTGAATGTCGAGAGTGCCCTTCACGTAATGGCTTGACATAGCGCTGCACTCGATGTGCCAGCCGGGTCTGCCCTTTCCGTAGGGCGAATCCCAATAAGGCTCTCCCTCCTTAGCCGCCTTCCAGACAGCAAAGTCCATAGGGTCACGCTTTTGCTCCCCGCCGTCAACTCTTTCGCTTGCCCCCGCCCTCAGCTCGTCAAGGGGCATATGTGAAAGCTTGCCGTATTCGGGGTACTTGTTGGCGGCAAAGTACACGTCTCCTCCGCTTTGATAGGCAAAGCCCTTGTCTATAAGCTTCTGCACCATTTCAAGAATAATGTCAATGCTCTCCGTCGCCTTGGGGTGAATATCCGCATCGGCGATATTAAGCCCTCTTGCGTCCTTAAAATATTCCTTTATCATCGCCTCGGCGTGGTCAAAGGGAGATATTCCCTTTTCGTTTGCTATTCTGATTATTTTGTCATCAACGTCGGTAAAATTCTGAATGTAGCAAACGTCGTAGCCCCTGTACTTAAGATAGCGGCGCAAAACGTCGAAAACGCAAAGCTGTCTTGCGTTGCCCACGTGTATAAGATTGTACACCGTGGGACCGCAGCAGTATATATTTACCTTGTTTCCGTTAATGGGTGCAAGCTCTTCCTTTTTTCTTGTCATTGTGTTAAAAATCCTCATAATCTTGATAATCCTTTCCTATTATGTTTTATGGCAATGTGAAGTAATGCTTTATATGTTGTATTATTCCTTTTCCGTTTCGATTTCCTCAAGAATTTTATCCAGCTCTCGCTTCAAGCCGCACATCTCCTGAGACACAGGATCGGGGAAATGAATCTGATCCAAATCTCCCACACGAATCCCGTCACGCTTCACTACTCTTGCAGGCACTCCCACGGCGGTGCAGTTAGGCGGCACCTCGCTCAGCACCACTGCATTGGCGGCAATTTTGCTGTTGTCCCCCACCTTAAAGGGGCCCAATACCCTTGCTCCCGCTCCCACCATTACGTTGTTGCCGAGAGTGGGGTGGCGCTTGCCCGTTTCCTTGCCGGTGCCTCCGAGAGTGACGCCCTGATAGATAGTGCAGTTGTCGCCTATCTCGGTGGTCTCGCCGATTACCACTCCGCTGCCGTGATCTATAAAAAAGTTTTTCCCGATAGTTGCTCCGGGATGTATTTCTATTCCCGTTTTCCTTAAGGCGCGCTGGCTTATTGCTCTGGCACGAAAGAAATGACCTTTTAAAAAGTGCTTGTGCGCTCTTCTGTAGGCTCTTACCGCCTTAAAGCTGGGATAGAGAAAATACACCTCTAATCTGCTCTTTGCGGCAGGGTCTCTCTCTATTATAGAGTCAAGCTCCGCTTTTAATTTATCAAACATATTTCCCCCTTACACTAATTCCGTTTTAAAAAAGTGCTAACGTTTTTAAATTAGAAATAGCATTACATTTGATGTCAAAAAATTCACAAACAAAAAAGCCTCCACAGTATAAAACTGCGAAGGCGGTTTAGTCCAATACCACGGTTCCACTTCGATTTTTCCCATGAGAACAGACATTCCCAACAGGACTTTAAGCCTTTAACGCAGGCGAACGTGCAAAGATACTCAGAAAATATTTAACGGAATATTTCCCTTTCCCCCCGCCGACTCGGGGACGCACTTTCATTTGTGCCGACTGCCGCCTTCACACCCTCGGCGGCTCTCTGAAAATCGTTTGACAAATTACTCTGACCCTTCACTGTCTTTGATATATTATGATACTATTCCGCCGAACAGCCGATTTTTTCAGCAGCCTTCGTCGGATTGCTCACATTAACATTATATTCATAAATCTTGTAAAGTGTAACACAAATTTTTGTAAATGTCAATAGGAGGAAAATTTAAAATAGCTTACGCTATTTACTATTGTATTTTAGGACAAATAGTCCTATAATTATAATTATCATTTGAGGGAGAGGGGAAGATTATGATTGATAAGAAAAAAGTATTTTTATTTTCACACTCTTTTCACCGTTTACACTTTGTTAAACTATTGACAAATTGATAATAATATGATATAATGCAATTGTTAAATCATTAACAAGCCAATTATGAAACGTGAGAATATTGGTCTTTATACTAATTCTCAATTAAAATAGGACAAAGCCGACGGGCGGGGCGTTCCTGATCAAGGAAGTCCCGACGCAGGAATATGCGGATATTTCAAGTCGGGCTGACGCAGAGCAGGGACG
>CAYMFX010000012.1:12853-30117 GCA_964389845.1 uncultured Ruminiclostridium sp. | reverse complement strand
CCTAAGATGGAACCCGCCGCCTAAGAGGCGGGGGACATCTTTGCAGCGGTTATAAACTTCATAACTCCAATTTTTCCAAAATACCCAATCCCTCCGAGCCTGTTTCTCCGGTATCGGGATTTTGAGGAGAACGCATATTATAAATATATCCGGTTTTTCCGTATCTCCCTAACCTTCTCTCGTCATAATGCTCGCTGTCCATGGCAACATTGACCGCTCTTAAAGCGATAACCGCATTGGTGCTGTTCTCAAATTGTTCGTGCTCCCAAAGAAATTCACATTCAATATTTAAAAAGCATTCCTTGACTCTCGGAGCATTTACCTTTACTGCTTTCTCCGCCGTAAGACCCGAAACGGTTATCTCGTCCTTATCAAAATCGTTGTTTTTAATCGTCAATAAGCACTTGTCATAAATATCCGCAGAAGGAAAATTAAGCACGCAGCATTTTGTTTCCTTCAAAGTCTGATATAAATGTCCGTATTTTGAAACGGAGCCCATTAGGCATATATATTCGCCGCCCTGACCGGAAAATGTCGACCATGACTGTAGAGAAGCATTCTCTCTTCCGTTGGACTTATAGGAAGTTGCAAGAAAAATAGGCAAGGGTATTGCCGCTAAAAAATCCTGCCATGAAAACCATTCCATTTGACCCTCCCACTTGTTGCTATAGCTTTCCGGCTTTGTCAAAAATTCTTTTTTCATATACATTCCTCTTTTCTGTTTGTTAGTTTGCGATTAAAGAACATAAAGGCTGTTCTAAAATCTAAGTTTATTATATCACTGCAAACAGGACAGCTGTATGTCATGATTAAAACCGACACGGAAAAATTTCTAATTGACCTCCTCGGAAACTTCCGAAGCACCGTCTGACTTGTCCTTTTACTGCGTCATACGGCACTTCTCCGGTTTCCGAGGAGGTCTAATATTTTGACAAAGCTTTTTTCAGCATCAAAATATATTCTCTTTTAAATTCATCGGGGGATAAGATTTCCGCCTTATCTCCAAAGCTCATAATCCAGCTTAAAGCACTGTTAAAAGAATCAAAGCCCAATTCGCTGCACAATCTGCCGTCTTCAGTCACCTGAAAGCAGTAGGGTCCGTATTCTTCTACCAGCCTGTACTTCTCGCTGGGCTCATACAAGGCTTTAACCGAAAGATAGGTATTACCGCCCTGCCCAAAATTCATTTTTTCCCCCGGAACCTTCTTTTTCTCAAAACGTTTTTCCGTAAGAGCAAGCTCCCAAAGACGGTTAAGCTTATACATACGAAAATCCTTGCGCTGAGGACAAAATCCGAACAAATACCAGCTTGACCACTTAAATACAATCAGATAAGGTTCAACCTCCTTATTTTCCTCGCCCTTATTATAATAGTATTTGAAGGTAACAATGCGTCCTTCAAATGCAGCCTTTTTAAGCAGATTAATCTTTTCCGAAATGCTGTCCCTGTGAAAAGATGAAAGATCGATCATCATATTCTCCGACAGAGAAACCGTCTCATCATTACCGTGAAGCTTATTTTCAAGCACATTTCCCATAGCTCCCGCATTAACGCTCTTAAGCGCCTTAAGTCCGACAAAAATCGATTCAAGCTCATTCTTAGTAAAAACAGTAGTGTCAAAACAATATCCCTTCATTATCTCTACGCCGCCGCAGCTTCCCTGCGTCGTTGCAATGGGAATCCCGGCACGGCAAATATCCTCTATGTCGCAGCTTATTGTGCGCCTTGACACCTCGAATTTCTCGGCAAGATACGGCATTGTTGTCTTTCCTCTTTGCTGAAGCAGTGTTATTATTCCTATAAGTCGGTCAATTTTCATATCTGCACTTTCCCCCTCTTAATATCTGAGAACAATGTCAGTATATCACCTTTCCGCTTCTTTTGCAAATATGAAAAAGTTTCACGGAAGAAATAATAAATTTGTAATTTCATATTTATACATATTTAACAAAGAGTATAATCACAGCATAAATTTTTTGGAAATATATTGAAAAAAATTTTCCGAGGTGATATAATACTCACAATCCCAATTAATGGAAGGATAAGCATTCACAGGGTCTTGCTTCAAGATTTCAGAGTGAAAATTAAGCCTTCTCTTAATCGGCGAAAACCGAAAGAAAAGAGGCGGAAAAAATGAAGAAAAGAATTGCTTTATTTTTGGCGGCGGCATTGGCGCTGACCTCCACGGCAGGCTGTTCCGTTCAAAGAAGCGGCGTCGGAGATAAGGTAGACATACTTATCGACGGCAATGCAGACACAAGCTCCGGTGAAATCGGCAGAGTTGTTCTTTCTGTTGACGGTAATCCCTTCTTGGAAAAGAACGTTGATTTCAAGGCTTCAATTTCCAACGGCAAGGGCTTTGAAAGCTCTAAGACCGTTAGCGCATCGGGAGCGTCAAGAGAAAAAATCAGCTTTGACCGTCTTGCTGACGGAGACTATACCCTTTCGGTTACGGCAGACGGCTTTGCGGATTACAAACAAACGGTAAGCGTCCTGAAAAACTGCTGCACCGTTAAGCTTGCGATTGGATTTAACGAGGGCTATACATATGAAAAGGGAGGACTTCACCCCGGCGTTCTCCTAAACGGCGATACAGACGGAAACGGAACCGTTGACGCAGCCGATAAGGATATTCTTATTGACTGCATTGACGGAAAAGAAGCCTCCGAAAAATACTTTGCCGATATAAACGGCGACGGCAGCGTTGATATTATCGACCTTGCGCTTTTTGCGAAGAGCTTCGGTGATGCAAGAGATACCCTTGCTGCGATTGAAAAGACCATATCGCCTTTTATTATAGATGTCACTCCCGCCGAGGGAACAAAGCTTGAGGGCAGTGCGGAGGAGCTTATTAAAGGCACTGGCGGCGTTGCTCTTTCTCCCGTTTCAGGAGAGATTTCCGAGGAAAATCCCGTAGCCTTGGGATTTGACTTTTCGGGCAGCGGCTCGGCTGTAATCGCTAACGGCATTGTTATAGGCACCGACAGCGAAAACCTTATCGATAAGGCGGTCGTAGCCATAAGCTATGAGGAGGACGGAAAGGAATACAATATCGACGTTCCCCTGACCTCGGGAGTCGAATATCTCCTTGAAGAAAGCGACGTTCATGCGGTAAGAGAAGACGACGGCACCATTAACGTTTACTTGGGCGACCAGGTTGCCGTTAAGAAGGTTACCATTAATATTACCGCTATGAGCAATGACAATAATCTTGCCGAAATCAGCACCGTTGAATTTGTAAACGGTATGGAAAACCGCATACCCGCTCCCGAAACCGATATTCCCGAGGGACTTGCGGCAAAGGCGGGCAGCGAAAGCTTCGATTTAAGCTGGACTCCCTGTGTAAATATCACGGGATATGAGGTTAAGGTACAGCTTGGCGATGTTTCCGAAACATTCCTTACCACCGTTCCCTATGCCTCTGTTACAAGCTTCGGCGGCAAGGGAGTAAAGAATTACACAACTTATAAGGTAAGCGTTCAGTCCATAAACGGCGCTTGGAGCAGCGGCTACTGCGAACCCGTTGAGGTTACGCCTAAACCGACAGGACCTCCCGATAAGCCGGATATGGTAACAGCTGTGGGCAAGTACAAAAGCATATTGGTAAGCTGGAAGGATATGGACGATACCCAGTCCTACAAGCTTTTCTACAGAGTGAGAAACAGCGGCAGCGAGTTTGAAATGATCTCCGGCATTGCCGAAAACAAATATACTATAACAGGTCTTGAGGATCTCACCGAGTATGAGATATATGTTGTGGGCGTAAACGAATTCGGCGACAGCCCCGAATCCATACATTGTGCAGCTTCCACTACCAATCTTGACCCGGCGGAAATGCCAAAATATGAGCTTATCAACCGTGACGAAAACGGCATTCCGGGCATCAGCCATATCACCGCTGCGGAAAGAATCGGCGCTTCAATGGTTGACAGTCCTCTCGACGAGGGCAAGGAAGGAACCGCCTGGGGCGCAGTTGATAATAATGCAGCCTCCTACTACTCAAAGCCCACCTGGGACGACGGCGGTTTCAACAACATAGGAAACAACGGCTTGTTCTTTACCTTTGACAAGGCGTATAAGCTTGACACTATTGCACTTCTCCCCACCGACGGAATGCAGTATTCCTACGCAAAGGTAAAATATTGGAACGAAAAGGGAGAAGCAGCTGTTGTTCAGGCTTCGGTTATACAGCAAAAGGACGCAAACGGCAAAACTTATTATATGCTGAAGCTTCCCGAAGCGGTAACCGCAGCTAAGATTCAGATAGGCTTGGCGCGTTATCTTGCAACCTCTGCATATCAGCTCATAACCGTTGCGGAAGTGTATTTCTATCACTATGACGAGCTGAGAGACGAGATTATGGCGCTTTATACCGACGATCTCCACACCGTGCTCAGAGACGATGTTACACAAAAGGACATTGACGAGCTTCGTGCAAGGGTTAATGCTCCCGATGAGTTCGGAGAAATCAATCCTAATCTGAAATCACTTCTTGCCGAGCTGGATACGGCGGAAAAGATTCTTAACGATGAGAAAATAGGCGGAGTTACCGAGGTTCATAACGATATTACCACCAACGATGTAGGCAGAGGCTTCGGCGGTCTCAACGCATGGCAGCCTTTGGGCGCTGTTGCGGCGGCAGGGGATAAAATAACCGTCTATGTAGGTCATAACACCGGCAAGACAGGCGACAACGCCGCATTACAGCTTGTAGCTGCTCAGTATCATGCGGAAGCGGCGGGAGTAGCAAAGGTAGTTGCAAACCTTAAGGTAGGCGCTAACGAGATTACCGTTCCCGCTCTTAATTCAAGCATTGACGCAGAGACAGGCGGCGCACTTTACGTTCAGTACACCGGCAAGAATCAAAACGACAGATACGCAGTCAGAGTAAGCGGAGCGGCAAGCGTTCCCGTATTGGATCTTTACAATGTTGAGGACGAGAACGAGCGTACCGACAGAGCAGTGGAATATATCAAGGCGTTAGAGGAGTACACCGCTCAGATGAAGCAGCTTCACAATGACATACACAAAAATTCGGGAAACAAGTATTCCGACCTTGAGTATGACGAAACCAACTGTATTCTCGGCGCAAGCGATATAATGCTTAATACCATGATGCTCTCCCTTCCCGCAAGCAGAATAATTGCAGGCGTCGGTTCGGGCACAGCGGAGAAAAAGGCAGAGACATTGCTGGCAAGCTTACAGTCCATGGAAGATATGATGTATCTCTTCTATCAGCACAAGGGACTTAACGAATCTGCTCCCGACGCAGTTAATCAGGTTCCTAAGGGACATCTTAACATTCGCTATCAGCGTATGTTCTCTGGCGCATTTATGTACGCTTCGGGCAATCATATCGGTATCGAATGGGGTTCTGCAAGCGGAATGGTCAACTGCACTCCCGTTGTTGCAGATGAAAGCGGAAAATATCTCAGCGGTCGGTATTTCGGCTGGGGCATTGCTCACGAGATAGGACACTGCATAAATCAGGGCAGCTATGCGGTAGCTGAAGTCACCAACAACTACTTTGCGGTTTTAGCACAAGCCAAGGACAATAACAACAGTGTAAGATTCATATACGACAATGTTTTTGACAAGGTAACATCAGGCGCCAAGGGTTCCGCATCCAATGTATTTACACAGTTAGGCATGTACTGGCAGCTCCATTTGGCTTACGATAAGGGATATAACTACAAGACATATTCCGATTACGAGGAACAGCTTGATAACCTGTTCTTTGCAAGAGTTGATACTTATTCAAGAACTCCCGCTTCCGCTCCCGCACTGGGAGGAGTAGCGCTTACGCTTAGCGGAGGTTCGGATCAGGTTCTTATGCGGCTTTCTTGTGCGGCAGCAGAAAAAGATATTCTCGAATTCTTCCGCCGCTGGGGCAAGGAACCCGATGCGGACACCGTAGCATATGCGGAGCAGTTCGAGAAGGAAACAAGAGCAATATTCTTTGCAAACGACGATTCAAGAGTTTACGCACTCGAAGGCTCGGGAAGCAGCTTAAAGACAGATTCCACATCTGAGGCAATCGGAACGGTCAATATCGGTATCGGTTCTTCCGCAAATGTGGTTGAGTTAAGCTTCGACAGCGTTAATATCCCCAAGTCCGACGTTTTGGGCTATGAGATAACCCGCTGCACTATCTCGGGCGGAAGGGTTGAAGAAGTACCGGTTGGATTTACAAGAGGCACAAGCTTTACCGACACCGTAAACTCAATGAATAACCGCACCGTATTCTATAAGATTACTCTTATCGATAATTACCTTAACCGCTCGGCGTCGGTTACCTCCAATACGGTAAAGATTCAGCATGAGGGCTATCTTGACAAGAGCAATTGGAGCATTTCGGCAGAAGGTCTGCTTGCTAAGGGCGAGGTGCATGAAGCCGATGAGAATATGCCTTGTGAGGAGACGGAGGATAATCCCGCACTTAAAGCTATCGACGGAGACAACAGCACATTGTACGCTCCCGAAGTAACCGCAGACAATGCGGAGCTTGTGATTGGATTCAATAAGCTTCAAACTGTATCGGGAATTAAGATAACCTCCGGCGTTGGCAGCGATTATGAAGCTTATGTGCTTGACGGCGGCGAGTGGAGGCTTGCAGCCGAGGGTAAGCTCAGCGACAGCGGCATTGTATACTTTGCAAATGATGACAGCCTGTACGTAGCGTCATACTCCACAGATTCCGTCAAGGTAGTTATCAAGGGGCAAAACGGCAGCAAAATTTCAATCGGAGAGCTTGACATAGTAGGAGTTACCGGCGACAATGTGGACTTCCGCAGAGACGATACCGGTTCGGCGGCAATAGGACTGCTGGGTTCCGATTACAAATACGGCACAAATGAAACCGACATTATTCCCGCAGGTTCTCTTGTATTCACCGGCTCCTATAAGGGCAATCCCGCATATAACATCGTTCTGCTGTATGATAACAAGGGAAATATCGTAGGCGGCATTGACGGCGAGGGAAATATCAAGGCTCAGCAGATAATTTTGGCGGACGTACCCGAAAAGGGCAATATTGCCAACGTTTCCAACGGAACATGGATTTACTGGATAGAGCCGAATGAGCTTTCTCAGATGACGGTTCCCGCAGCGGTAAGAGCGGAGCTTTACAGAGTTAATAACGCCCTTACCAACGAGGGACAGCGTTTAGTAAGCGATTCAATGCTTGAAACCGTACCCGACACATTGCCTACAATTAATTTCGGAGAGTAATACTTTTTGACAGCAGCACAAAGTTTATCGAACAAGTATAAATCTTTCCAGGAGGATAAGCTGATGAAAAATAAAATATTTACGGCAATTTTCGCAGGATTAAGCGCTTTTTCACTGTTAGCTGCGGGAGCTTCCGCCGAGGAGATAGCTATAAACGAGGGCGGCAAGGTGACTGTTCAAGCTATGGAGCAGGGTGTTTGCTCTATCCGGTTCAGTCTCAAGGTCGAAGCAGATGAGGGAGCTAAGGTTTCCTTTGAGTTTGATGAAGGGCTTAAGGTCAGGGTAGCCGAATACCGCTGCAATGAGGATACGGGAATAATGAACGTATATGTTGCGGACAACAACCCATTGTTTGACAAATCGGAAAGCTTGATAATAGGCGAGCTGAAAGGCGGAAAAGCTTCAATCATAGCCGATTCCTTTAAGTTCACCGACGGCGCTATGAATATACTCAGCGGTCAGGTCAAAACCCCTCAGGAAACGGAAAAACCTGATGAACCCGTTTCCTCCGAGACCGAAGCAGCACCGCCTCAGGAAACCGAAGTCACCACCGATGAGCCTGCTGCTTCCGAATCCGAAGCAACAACACCTCAGGAAGCCGAAGCTGCCAATACAACAAATCCCGAAGCAACAACGGAATCGACAACAAATAATATTGAGCAGACCTCGGAAGCTGCCAATGCTTCCGATGACGACAAGGATCCCGGTACAGGTTCATTTAACGAATCGGCTCCTATTTTGATAACAGTTATGTTTGCAGCGGTTCTTGCAGTTATAGCTGCTGTTGCTGCCAAAAAAATAAAAAATAAGTAAATATTAAAAACAGCGGTTCAAAGCCGCTGTTTTTTTATAATAAAAATTAAGGTCAAGGGATTATTAAAAAATAAGGTGACTTGATTTAATAATTTTATCTTAGAAAATTCAACTGTAGGTTGATATGTTATCAAATAACGGTTTATTGCAATATGTAAGCTGCTATGCTACAATAATGACGTCAGATTATTTTCCGGAAAATATAATGATGAGATTAAAAAAATAATATGAAGGGATTTATTATGGAAATAAGAATAGGCGAGGTTATCAGAAATAAGAGACGGGAGCTTGATTGGAGCCAAGAGGTTTTGGCGGAGAAAATCGGGGTCACGGTTCAGGCGGTAAGCAAGTGGGAAACGGCGCTGTCCTATCCCGACGTTACCCTATTGCCGAAGATTGCGGAGTGCTTAAAAATAAGCATGGACGAGCTGTTTTTCGGCAGGGCTGAAGGTCAATGTGAGCAGGAGCTGAGCTGTAAAGGGATTCCCGACGACAACAAGCTGCGTGTCGTTCAGTGTCTCGGAAGAAGAGTTTTGGGCAATGGCGAGGCAAAAGAAAAATTCAAGCTGATTATCCCCGAAACCGAGGATAAATCTGTTAATTTTGATGTTTGGGGCAGCGCCGAGATAGAAGGAGACGTAAACGGAAATGTAAATGCAGGAGCGGGCATAGCCTGCGGCAACGTGGGCGGTTATGCAGAAGCAGGTGCGGCCATAGCCTGCGGCAACGTCGGAGGAGCCGCACAAGCGGGTGCGAGCATATCCTGCGGAAACGTAGGCGGCGAGATCAATTCGGGCAATTCCGTAAATTGCGGCAATGTGTCCGGGGACATCAATACAGGCGGCAAAGTTTCCTGCGGAAATGTGGAAGGAGATATTGAAGCGGGAGGAGAGGTGAAGTGCAAAGAGGTTAAAGGAAACGTAACCTGTGAAAAAATCACATATGAAGACTGATTTTTTCCAAAAATACGATTACGGAATTATTTTCGGGCAATATTTAATCCAAAAGATTTTTCCCCATTGAAAAAGTATACAAAAATCACTTGCAGGAGAGGCAATCTTTTTAACAGGTTGTGCTGATTATTTTCGGGAAATTGAAAAAAACTTTTATCTGATTAATCGTTTCGTCATAATCTACAATTAACATATGAAATAATTATGCACGATTGCTAAAAATACAATCGTGCTAATTATTTCATATATTAATTACCAATTCCCCTATATAATCGGAATTATGGAAAGCTAAGCTCTCATTATCTGAGATAAGGTGAAGTCTCTGCTGTGTCCTCCTGAGCAATTAACGCTCCCGATTCGTCAAAGGTATAGCGAAATACCTTACAAACGCCGCTGATTGAATAAGAACTTGTGTAGGGGGAATAAGACGCACCTGCCACGCTGTCCACGTCCCAGACAAGCTCCCCTGCTTCGTTCACGCTCACTTCTCCTCCCAAAGAGCCTTTAACGGAATAGAACGCCTCAGGCACGCCGCCGCCAATGTCGCACTTTAACAGCATCGCCGTGTAGTTATCCCGAATAACAGGCGTAAGCTCCTCGCTTAAAATTTCAAAATTATTCTTGTCATATATATAGTCAAGAATATTGGCAATCTCATCACGACCGCCCTCGTCAACCTGCTTCGGCACCGCATAAGCCGACAGGTACACCTTTTCTCCGTACTGGGTCATATCCGTGATGTAGTAATCGCAATCCTCACCCTCGTAAGTGAAATTATCTATCGGATTCCAGTCCCGATCCAATTTTATCAGCGTATCGGCTTTGCCCTCCGAAAAATCCCTCCACTGCACTAAATATCCGTCTCCTAAACGTACAGCGTTTTGAATTTGCGAATACCCGCTGTCCATACTGATTTTATTGAAGCTCAGCTCGTTTCCGTCAGTATCGTACCGGCTAAGGCAAAGGTCGTCACACTCACCATTGCTTATAACTGCCCAGGTTCCGTCTCCATTGTCCAAAACGGCGGCAATGTCCTCATGTTGGTAACCGTGCTCCAATTTGCGCTGCCACAAAATATTGCCGCCGTCGTCAACCCGTGCTATACAAGCAAAAGAAGCTTCTTCACATGACCAAGTGTCCGTATTGCCCCACACAGCCGTTCCTTCTGCTGTAGTCACGCCGTCATAGGGAATGAAATCGGTAAACACTGCGCTCCAAAGCTCTTCCTCTCCCCGACAGCAGCTGACAATGCCCTTGTCAAAGACGTCAAAGTCAAGCGCCTCGTCAAACCTCTCTTGATAATCGATACGGTAGCTCACCTTGTTTCTCGGCTGATTGTTTATCAGGAAATTGCTGTTCCAGAATTCTTCAAGCTCCTTTGAATCAGGCTCCCATTGAGAAATCTCCGTTCCCGGCACTGCACGTTCAATTACCTCCAAGGTTTTATTGGAGCTGAAGCTCTGAGTGGTAATGTCACGGTAAACCTCTTTAACATCAGCCCTGCTAAGCCCCTCGGTGGACAAGCCGTTATTCTCGAAAAACTCCACCGCCGTGCTGTACTCCTTAGCCTCTGCTGCAAATGCCGCTCCCGCAAGACCTACAGTCAGCACCATACAAGCCGCCAATACTCCCCACTTACGAAAGGCGTGTGCTTTCCTCTGATTAGAAACGTTTTCGCTCCGTTCCAAAATTTCGTCGTCCAAATCCTCAAACGCCAAAAACAAATCATTTTTATTCATATATATCCCTCCTTAGAAAGGTAAGCTTTAAGCTTCTTACGTGTACGGCTGAGTATGACCATAACGTTGTTTTCGGTCATACCGTACCGTCTTGCAATTTCCGCCACAGGCTCGGCAAAAAAGTATCGCCTTGCCATTATGTTTCCGTCCCGCTGGGGCAGCTTCCGCACAAAATCCTTAATAACTCTGCGCAGCTCCTCGGTTTCACAGGCTGCCGCCGTATCGGAACCGCCGTCAAGGCATTCCCCTAACTCGTCAAGCACCAGCGAAATCTCACCTCCGCCCCGTTTATCAGAATTTTTTGCATTGTAGCGGTCGAAAGAAAGGTTTCGTGTGATTCTTGCAAGAAACAGCCGCAGCACATTCGGCTTTTTAGGCGGTATTGTATTCCAGGCATGGAGCCAGGTATCATTGACGCACTCCTCGGAATCCTCATCGCTGTGCAGTATATTATTGGCAATGGTAAAGCAGTAAGCGCCGTATTTTTTATCGGTCTCGGAAATAGCGTCCCCGTCCCTTTGCCAATAGAGTTCAATAATTTGGCTGTCCTCCAATACTTTACCTCCTCTCTTTTGATTTGAAGGTTCCTTCACACTATAAGACGGAAAAGAAGCTGAAACCTTACAGATTATTGATAATTTTTTGAAGCTTTGAATTATTATGTATAGAAAAAGCCGCCGCTTTGAGTTACCCCATAGCGGCGGCTGTAATTTTTCGTTAGTCAATAAGAATAGAGTTTATTTTTTCCGCAAAGCTATTGCCAATCGCAACAGCCAATTTCTCACCCGTTTTCATATTTTTCAACTCGGCGGTTCCCTTTTCAATCTCATTGCTGCCTATAACCATACTGAAATTTGCGCCTATCTTATCGGCGTACTTCATTTGCGCTTTAAGACTTCTGCCCACAATATCGCATTCAGCCCAAAATCCGTACTCACGAAGCTGACGAACAAGACCGGCGGCATAAAGAGAGGATTCCGCATCTGTACCGGCAATAAAAATATCGCACTGCTTAGCGGGCTTGTATTCTGCGTTCTGTGCGTCCATAACCATAAGTATACGCTCGATACCCATTGCAAAGCCCAATCCCGGCATTGAAATTCCGCCTATCTCCTCCACAAGACCGTTGTAGCGTCCGCCGGCGCACACTGCCCCCTGAGTGCCGCAGTATTCGCTGATAAACTCAAACACGGTGTTGGTGTAATAATCCAATCCCCTTACAATCCGAGGATTAACCGTATACTTAACCTCAAAGCTGTCAAGAGCTTTTTTAACGCCCTCAAAGTGCTTTTCACAGTCCTCGCAAAGGTAATCCAATATAACGGGCGCATCCTTTGCAAAGCCGTGGCAAATCTCGCTCTTGCAGTCGAGAAGCCGCATGGGGTTTCTCTCGAGACGTTCCTTGCAGGTGTCGCAAAGCTGCTCTCTATACTGTGAATAATATTCCTTCAACGCCTTCTGATATTCGGCACGGCACTTAGGACACCCAATACTGTTTATCTCAAGCCTCACATTTTCAAGCTTAAGAAATTTAAGAATGTCACAGACCATACAAATAACTTCCGCATCGCTTACGGGAGAATCTGCGCCGAAAATTTCAACCCCGAATTGATTAAACTCTCTGAGTCTGCCGCTCTGAGGAGCCTCATATCTGAAGCATCTTGTAAAATAATAAAGCTTTAGGGGCAATGCGTCGTTAAGAAGTCCGTTTTCGAGGGCAGCCCGAACTGCTCCCGCCGTCCCTTCGGGCTTTAAGGTTATGCTTCTTCCCTTCTTGTCGTTAAAGGTGTACATTTCCTTCTGCACAATGTCCGTTGTGCCGCCCACACCCCTTTGAAACAGCTCGGTGTGCTCAAAGGTAGGAGTTCTTATCTCCCTGCAGCCATAGCTTTCCGCAACGGCGGCAGCGACAGATTCAACAGTGTGCCATTTATTCATATCCTTTGGAAGCTTATCCAATGTTCCTCTGGGAGCCTTTGTTATTATGTTCATATTGTACCTTTCTTTCATAAAAATTTTAGAGTGCATACCAATAGCCTCTGAAATCCGGTAAAAGAGCAGAGGGTATAAACAGATACCCTATTTGCTTCATTTCAGTGCGGTTTCAGAGGTTCGAAAAGCTATTTGCATTTGCAATAACCCTGACTGAAATAACCCTAATCTCTTGCGATTTCACGCCAATCCAAATCTCCCCGTTCAAGAGCATGAATAAGCGCTTCGGCAGTAGCAATATTAGTTGCCACCGGAATATTATAGACGTCGCACAAACGAAGCAAATGAGTTTCGTTAGGTTCACGGTGATTAATGTTGATGGGATCTCTGAAAAAGAGAAGAATATCGATCTCATTGCAGGAAATGCGAGCCGATATTTGCTGGTCTCCGCCCTGTGAGCCGCTCAAAAAGCGCTGTATGCGCAGTCCGGTAGCTTCAGCAACGATTTTGCCCGTCGTTCCCGTAGCGCAAAGGTCGTGTCGGCTGAGTATGCCGCAGTAAGCAATACAAAACTGCACCATAAGCTCTTTTTTAGAATCGTGCGCTATCAAAGCAATGTTCATAAATAACCCCCCTAATTTATTTTTCAACAATGTAAAGTGTGAGTATGAATAATGAAAATATAACGGTAAACAGAAAGATAACAGTAAGCTTTCTATCAAGCATATTAATTATATCATATATTTGAAAAAATGAAAAGAGGGTTTAAGGTCTTATAAAAAATTTTGGTATATTTATTGCCTTTTGGGGAGTGCTTTTTAGTAATTATGCACAATTAAGAAACCGAAAAACTGTTGCTATTTGTTATTTATTTAACATTCGCCTATTGCTCAGAAGTCTATCGTATAGGCGTTCTTTCCTCCGTCCAGCGTTTCCAAGGTGAAACAAAATTCCCCTCTTCATCAACATCCGGTTCATAGCAGTCATAGAAATAAGCGTCCAGCACATTTCTAATCATATAACGTGACCAGTTAGCCTTGCCCAGTATAATACCAAAGGCAATTTGCGGGTCGTGAGCGGGATAATAGCCCATAACGGTTGACGAATAGTATCTGCCGATTGAGTCCTCCTCGGCGGTACCTGTTTTAATGGCAATATCATCGGGAAGCCCCTCGAAAATCCAGACTCCGCCCCAGGTGGGCCATGTACACCACTGGCTTACCATTATCATGCCTTCTCTTACCGTCTGGAATGCGCCTGTTCCCTTATCGTCTATCTGCGTAACCACTGTAGGCTCGGTTTTGGAAATCATTTCGGAATAGTCGTAATTCCACACCGAATCAACCAAATAAGGCTTAAGTCTTTTCCCGTCATTGGCAAGGGTAAGCGCCTGAACGGCCAAGTTAAGCGGAGTTATCTGAGTGGCGCTTTGTCCGATACCCGCCTGCAAAACCTGCCCCACGTCCCAATCCTGGTGAGTTACCTTCTCATAGTTTTCCGGAGTGGTCATCTGTCCAGGATTTGTTTGTATCTCCAAGCCCAAATCATCGCCGTAGCCGAACTTCATAGCATAGCTTGAGAGAGTATCTATGCCCATTCTTCTTGCTAAATCGTAAAAGAAAATATTACAGGAATGATAAAGTCCTAACTTAACGTTTATGCCGCCGTGGGAACCCGTACAAGTGGGCTGATAGTCGGAATAGTAGGTGTATCTATGATTGCAGTAGGTAATAGTATCGGCGTCAATAAAGCCCTCACAAAGTCCCGCCGTTGCATTAATCGTCTTAAACGCCGAGCCGGGACGGTACAAGCCCTCCGTGGCAAGATTGAACATTGAGGAGCCGTCCTTGCCGTTGGCTACTCCCAAAGGATCCTCAACATATTCCAGCAGGTCAAAGGTAGGATAGCTTGCCATTCCCAAAACCGCTCCTGTCTTTGCGTTAAGCACCACAACGGCGCCGGAATCGCAGTCCCTTCCGTTATATTCGCTTGTCTGAGTCTGATTAAGCCATTTAATGTGATTTTCCAAGATTGTTTGAAGCGTTTCCTGAAAATGAGAGTCAATTGTGAGCTTCAAGCTGTTCCCCGGCTTAACGGGGGTGGTTATCTCATCGGAAACCACCTCGCCCCTGCTGCTTCTCACAATAGTGCGTTCGCCGTCCAATCCCTTAAGAGTTGATTCCATGCCAAGCTCTAAGCCTGTTTTACCTATATAATCATTGAGAGTGTAGATAGTCTCTCCGTTTTCGTCCTTTGTGTTTTCATACTCTTCTCCGTCAATGTGTCCGATAGTGCCTAAAACATGGGGCGCAATATCGCCTCTCACATAAATTCTCATAGGCTCCTGAGAGATTTCAACGCCGGAAAGGAGAAAAGCCTGTTCCTTTAGCTTAAGAACAGTGTTTATGTCAATGTCCTCCGCTAATACATAAGGAATATCGCTTGAAAAATCCTTCTGCACCATTTCATAGCGCACGCCGCCGATGAGCCTTACCATTCTCTCATCGTACTTGACAGTATCAATCTTGTAAATATCAGCCAGCGCCTTCAGGCAGTGTTCAACCGTTGCGTCAACGTTAAGCTTGATATTCTCCTTGAATTTATCCAGTTCGTCCTCGTCGGCATCGGGAAGAAACTCAAAAGGCTCGGTCATAGTAATGGGAATACTGTCAATCCATTCCTCATTGTTGTCCTCAAGTATGGTGAGCGTTCTCGATATAATATCGTTCGCTTCTTCGGAGGGAGAAGGGAAAAATGCTTTTTGAACGATCACCTTGTATGCGCTGTGATTAGATACAAGGACGTTTCCGTTAGAATCAGCTATCTGCCCTCTTGCGGCGGAAATGCTCTGTGTTCCCTCTCTCAGTGTGACAGTCTGTTCCTTATAGTAATCTCCGTTTACAATTTGTATCTTCATAAGCTGCAAGCCTGCCAAAAACACAAATGCACAGGCAATAACAACCAAAAAAATGCTTCTGATAACCGAACCTATTTTCATTATTTTTGATTTCCTTTTATTACTAAGGTACTAAGCCCTTTTACAGACTTAGCACCTTTAAAAATTAACAATATACTAATTTGATCATTTATCTAATTTAGTGGTTACAATTCCCATTGCTTCAAGC
The DNA here is from genome assembly GCA_964389845.1 of uncultured Ruminiclostridium sp. Classification (GTDB taxonomy): domain Bacteria; phylum Bacillota; class Clostridia; order Oscillospirales; family Ruminococcaceae; genus Ruminiclostridium_E. The sequence goes on along the minus strand of CAYMFX010000012.1, from coordinate 14,324 downwards.
TTTGCCGCCACTAATTTTAATTGATATTCTGCTTCTTCCTTTGGATTATCAGTGGATAGAATTCTTTGAAGGTTTGCATAGGTATCAATTAGTAATGCAGCTAATTCTTTATCTTGCATTTTTATTTACCTCCTTGTTAATGTATTATTCTTATGTAAATATTATAACAAGGTTTTATCATAATGTCAAGATGAGGTTAAGTCTGTTTTATTTTCAAATCTGTACAATCACGGCAGCAATGACCTATTTACTCCCTTTAAAAGAACTGCCCATAAATATATATCACTGCTTATTTTCATCAGTCTTGTCAACAGCTTCCTCGACTACCTCATTAATATTTACACTGTCCGCTAACCCAAGCTTATTTGCAATAAGCTTGGTTAAAAAATACAAAAGGGGAGCCGTCAAAACAGTAGCAAAGAAGGAGGGTATAAGTATCTGCAAAAGCACTATTTCTCTCCCCTCTTTGCTCCAGATAAAAAAATTAAAAAGATAATGGAAGAAAAAAAGCAGCATGGTGCTTACGCCGGTACACATTACATGGTTAAGAAAATTCACCTTGATAAGGTTTCGTGACAAAAGCGATGTGAACAAGCAGCAGGGCATCAGCAAAACCGCAAAGAACCCGAACAGCGTTCCCAATGATATATCAAGCATAAAGCCGCAGATAATGCCGAACACAGCGGAGGAAAACTCCTGTTCCCTCATAGAAACGCCTATTGCCAAAGAAATAATGAAATAAGGCTGCCACAAGCCGAAAATACCGCAGCTCATAACAGAGTAGGCTGCAGCTAAAGCTAAGGAATAGAATAACCACCTTAAAAAGACCATGGTTTTCATTTTCCTTGTATAGGCTATGGGTGAATTTATCTTGTAACGCATTGGCTCAATAGTCTCCCTTGCCGTCAAAATCAATCAGCACGAAAACGTCCGAAACGTTGAACACGTCCTCCACCGGGTCAATGACCACATGAACGGCAAGTCCGTTAGAATCGTTCTCTATCTCTTTAACAGTACCTATAACAAGGTTTTCGGGATAGAAGGAGCCGCCTGAGGTAACGATTATCTCGCCCTCCTTTATTCCGCTGTCCTTTCCTGCATAATTCATAACGCATACACGGTTGGAGGAATGAACAAGGTCGTTTTCAATAACCCCCAGCGCACCGCTGTCGGCGCCCTTTGCGCCAATGTTTATATCGGGAGACAAAACGGTAGTGACAATGGAATAGTTTTCCGCAACCTCGCTCACCGTTCCCACTAACCCTAACTTGGTAAACACAGGGTCGTAAAGGGAAATTCCGTCATTAGTGCCGTGATTTATAGTGAAAGTTCCCGTAATATCCGAAGCGTTTCTTGCAATTACCGAACAGGGCGGGCTCCATTTAAAGTCCTTATTGTTCTCGGATATTCCCAACATATCCTTTAGCTCTTTATTTTCCTTTTCAAGTCTTTCCTTTTCGAGAACGTCCCC
>CAYMFX010000012.1:0-12843 GCA_964389845.1 uncultured Ruminiclostridium sp. | reverse complement strand
AAATGCCCGAAAGCTGTTCCTTAAGCAGCTCGTTCTCCCTTTTGTACTTATCCGCATTGGCAAATTTATCTATAGTGTCCTCCATCCAGTCGGAAACAGCCGTTGAAAGGGAAACAAACGGAGTGGAAATAGTTTCAAGGATTTTCTTCGGCCAGGAAGAAGCGCCTGCCGATATAGCCACATAAATCAAGAAGCCCAAAAGCAATGCAAAAATACAAACAAGAACTTTAAATTTCAGAGTGTGAAAAAAATCCCTCATATTTCAATCTCCATATTTATACTAAATCAGAAATAGTATTATTCAAAAAAGCCGGCGTTTTAACCGGCTTATAAGTTATTGTCAATGGGAAACTTAAAATAAGCTCATAAATTATTTCCGATTTTTTAAACTGAAACAATTAATAATAAGATTTCTCGTCATCATCAAGAACATCTACAAGCTTATCGATATTTTCAAGCACAGCGCCTGTTCCGTCCGCCACGCAGTCAAGAGGACGCTCGGCAATCTTTACGGGCATACCCGTTTCACGGTTGATAAGTAAATCAAGACCTTTAAGAAGCGCACCGCCGCCTGCTAACATAATGCCCTGATCGATAATATCCGCCGCCAGCTCGGGAGGGGTTTTCTCCAAGGTAGTCTTGATAGCTTCAATAACGTTGCTGAGAGGCTCGCCCAATGCAGAGCGTATTTCTTCGCTTGTAACGGTAATATTTTCGGGAAGTCCGTTCATAAGGTTGCGTCCCTTAATGTCCATTACAGGCTCGTTATCCGCATAAGGGTGCGCCGAACCGATTCCTATTTTAATATTCTCGGCGGTTCTTTCACCGATAAGAAGGTTGTACTTTTTCTTGATGTAATTTATTATCGAAGAATCAAACTCGTCGCCTGCTACCCTTACGGAACGCGAGGTTACAATTCCTCCCAAGGATATAACGGCTACCTCGCTTGTGCCGCCGCCAATGTCAACTATCATGCTTCCGGTAGGCTCAGCCACGGGAAGTCCCGCTCCTATTGCGGCAGCCATAGGCTCCTCTATAATTGAAACACGCTTTGCGCCTGCGTTTTGTGTTGCTTCCTTTACCGCACGGCGTTCAACGGCTGTAACTCCCGAGGGAATACAAATAATAACTCTTGCCTTTGTGAAAGCCCTTCCCTTAAGCGCCTTCTTAATAAACTCCTGAAGCATACTTGTAGTTATGTCAAAGTCGGCGATAACTCCGTCTTTAAGAGGTCTTACCGCCTTGATAGAACCGGGGGTTCTTCCTATAACGTCCTTTGCCTCCTGTCCCACATAACGAACTCTGTCATACTTAACGTCAACCGCAACAACACTGGGTTCTCTTATGATAATGCCCTTTCCTCTCATATATACCAAGGTGTTAGCCGTTCCCAAATCAATTCCTATATCTTTTGTAAACATTTTTCCTCCTGAGCCTTTTCTTTTGTCATTTCCGCACAATCACAGCTATTTTATTTCAGTTGAGATTATTATATCACGATTTTACTCGGTATACAACCATTATTTCGGAAAATTTTTTAGCATTTTCGACTTTTTTTTGGAAATATTTACCAAAGCTACCGAACGCCGGTGGATCCGAACCCTCCGTTTCCTCTTTCGGTATCGGAAAGGTTATCGGAGGATTCATATTCTGCCGCCTCATACGGCATAATAACTATCTGGGCTATCCTGTCGCCGTTACGGACGGTAAAGGGCTTATCGGACAAATTGATAAGGTAAACCCCGATTTCACCTCTGTAATCGCTGTCTATAACGCCTACGCAGTTAGGCAGCGTGACGCCGTGCTTTACCGCAAGAGAGCTTCTTGAAAACAAGAAGCCTCCGAATCCCTTGGGTATCTCCATAACAATGCCGGTAGGGATAAGCACTGTTTTCCCGGCGTCAATTGTTATATCCTCACTGATACAAGCGTAAAGGTCGGAGCCTGCGCTGCCGTCGGTGGCTCTGAAAGGAAGTTTTGCTCCCTCTTTGACAAGCTTTGTTTTAATTTTCATTCCACACCTCTGTAATAAAGTCCTCTTGTAAACTCTTTTTCGGGGATAATCCCTTTTATGAAATTCTCGGTGACCTTCACAATGTTTTTCTCGTCGGTAAACCTGAGCAAGAAAAAATCCGCTCCCGAAAAATCCTTCGCCTTGTCCGCCACCGTTAATACATCGGGATTCAGCAGTTCGACTGTGTTATCGCAAAGCAGCCTTATTTTCCTTCCCTGCCTGTCCGTCAGATACCTTCCGCAGGAAACGCCTTTTTCACAAGGCTTTCCGTTATTGACGGGACAGCGGCGTGTCGCCATAAGGGAAAGCCTTCCGTAAGCCATAATACCCTTTGGCACAGGAGAAGCCAAGACGTTTATTTTTGCGGCGGTAAGCTCACAGGAAAGCAAAATATCCCCAAGTCCTTCCCGGGCGAAAAAGCTTGCCGCTTCACTGTTGGCGATGTTTAATCTCAGTCCTCCGTGAATAAGAAACCCAAGTCTTTGAAGCAGCTCAATATGCCCTACGGTATGAGCAAGAGCGTGTTCAAAGCCCCAAGACTTCAGTTCGCATAAGCTTTTTTCGGTCTGCTCCTCACTATCCCCCAAGAAAATCGGCGGCATAACGATTATCCTGTCTTTATGGGGAGTGTTTTCACAAAGCAGCTTCACAGGCGCATAAACAAAGCGGAAGCAAGCCTGTTCGAGTGCGCTGCAAAGCTGTTCTCGGCTGTTTACTTCGGCTCTCAGTTCTTTTGAATACATTTAAAATCATTTCCCGTTTATTGTTTTATTTTGATTATAACAGAAAAAATTAAAATTGGCAACCGTCCTGCAAAATAAAATGAAAAGATAAAAACTAAATGAAAACATAATGGAAAATATTGACATTTAAAAAATTCGGAATTACAATAATGAATACCTAAAAAATTACAGCTTACGAAAGGAGACGGAATGAAAGAAATAGCAAGACTTATCCGAAAGCATTGGCTTACCATTGCGGCGGTTCTGATTCTCCTGTTTGTTCAGGCAATGACAGAGCTTTCCCTTCCCGCCTACACCTCGAACATAATAAATGTGGGAATACAGCAGGGCGGTATCGAAAACACTGCAATCAAGACAATTCGTGAACCGCAGCTGCAAAAGCTGCTGATGTTTACGGAGGAGAAGGAAGCAAAAAGGATAATGTCCTTCTACACCCTTAACGACGGCATTTACAGCCTTAAAGAAGGAATCACACAGGAGGAAGAGGAGGAGCTGTCGGATATATTTGCCGTTCCGATGCTTATTTCCTATGCCTCGGAGCATATGACCGGCGATTCCGATATGTCCTTTGATATGGGGGCAGTGTCAGGTGAAAACGGAACGCCCGATATAGCCGCAGTAAAGGAAATGCTTTCACAGCTTGACGACAGCATAGTGTCACAGGTGGCAATAAACTATGTAAGAGAGGAATACGAAGCTCAGGAAGTGGATATTGCCTCAATGCAAACGGATTATATGCTCAAAACAGGCGGCATAATGCTGATTTATGCGCTTATATCCATGGCGGCGTCGGTATTGGTCACATTCCTTGCCGCAAGATTCTCCGCCACCCTCGGAAGAGACCTGAGAAGCACACTTTTCGGAAAGGTAATGACCTTTTCCAATGCGGAATTTGACAGCTTCTCCACTGCCTCTGTAATCACAAGATGCACCAACGACGTTCAGCAGATACAAATGGTAGCGGTAATGATACTCAGAATGGTATTGTATGCGCCTATAATCGGTGCGGGAGCGCTTATACGAGTGCTTGAACAAGGCGTAAGCATGACTTGGGTTATCGCTATGGCGGTAGGCGTTATCCTCTGCCTGATAATAACGCTCTTTATCATTGCCATGCCAAAATTCAAAATCGTGCAGAAGCTTGTGGACAACCTGAACCGGGTAAGCCGTGAGATACTGACGGGATTACCGGTTATCAGAGCCTTTTCACGTGAGGAACACGAGAAGAAAAGGTTTAACGCCGCCAATACCGATATTACAAGGCTTAACCTGTTCCTGAACAGACTGATGAACATGATGATGCCCGCAATGATGCTCATTATGAACGGAGTCAGCATTCTTATCGTCTGGGTAGGGGCAGGCGAGGTGGATACGGGAGCTATGCAGGTAGGCGACCTTACCGCCTTTATCACCTACACAATGCAGATAATAATGGCGTTCCTGATGATTTCAATGATAGCGATTATGCTGCCCCGTGCCGCCGTTTCCTACAGAAGGGTAGGCGAGATTTTGGATAAAGAAATCTCAGTCAGGGAGCCTGATGTTCCCGAAAAATTTGACAATACAAGGAAGGGCGAGGTGGAATTTAAGAACGTATCCTTTAAGTATCACAAAGATTCCGACGAGTATGCGATAAAGGATATAAGCTTTGTCTCAAAAGCAGGAGAAACCACAGCTATTATCGGCTCAACGGGAAGCGGAAAATCCACCGTCGCCAATCTTATACCCAGATTCTTTGACGTAACCGAGGGAGAAATATTGGTTGACGGAAAGGACATCAGGAAGGTTTCTCTTCACGACCTGAGGGATAAAATCGGTTATGTGAGCCAGAAGGCAATGCTCTTTTCGGGAACGATAAGATCCAACATAGCCTACTCGGACGAAAATATGTCGGAGGAGCAAGTTGCGGAAGCTGCAAAGATTGCTCAGGCGGAGGAATTCATCACTCAGAAGCCCGACGGCTACAGCGACCCGATTTCACAGGGCGGCGGCAACGTTTCGGGAGGACAGAAGCAAAGGCTGTCCATTGCCCGTGCCGTTGCCAAGAAGCCCGAAATTTACATTTTTGACGACAGCTTTTCCGCACTTGACTTTAAGACGGACGCAAAGCTGAGAAAAGCCCTTTCGGAAACAACCTCGGACAGCACGGTAATTATAATTGCTCAAAGGATCAGCACGGTGCTTAACGCCGACAGAATATTGGTGTTGGACGAGGGAAGAGCGGTAGGTCTCGGAACCCACAAGGAGCTGCTTGAAAGCTGTGAGATATACCGTCAGATTGCATTGTCGCAGCTTTCCGAAGAGGAGCTTAATGGAAAGGAGGGAGCGTAAATGCCTCCGCATATGAGAAGAAGTCTCGAAAAGCCCAAAAACTTTAAAGGCACTATGAAAACGCTTTTAAAGTATGTAGCAAGATATAAGGTCTCTCTGATTTTCGTTGCCGTATTTGCCGTAGGCAGCACGATATTTTCAATTATAGGCCCAAAGATATTGGGCAACGCCACTACCGAGCTGTTTAACGGTATTGTGAGCAAGTTAGGCGGCGGCGAAGGCATCGACTTTGAGGCAATCGGCAGAATACTGCTGTTCCTGCTGGCGCTGTATGCAGTAAGCGCTTTGCTCTCCTATTTGCAGGGCTTCCTGATGACGGGAGTGACCCAGAAGCTGACCTATCGAATGAGGAACGAGATAAGCGAAAAGATACACCGAATGCCCTTTAAATATTTCGACGAAAAAAACCACGGCGAAGTGCTCTCAATAATCACAAACGACGTGGATACCCTGTCACAAAGCCTGAGCCAGGCGGCGACCCAGGTGGTAACCTCCTCCGCCACGCTTATCGGCGTACTGATAATGATGTTTTCCATAGACTGGCTTATGACTTTGCTGACGCTTTTGATACTCCCGGTAACATTAGTGCTTGTATCTCTTGTGGTAAAAAAATCACAGCCCTTTTTTAAGAGGCAGCAGGAGTATTTGGGACACGTAAACGGGCAGATAGAGGAAGTATTCGGCGCGCAGAATATAGTCCGTGCCTTCAACGCCGAGGAGAAAACCACCGAGGAATTTAACAAGGACAACAACGTGCTTTACAGCTCGGCGTGGAAGTCCCAGTTTCTGTCGGGACTTATGCAGCCCGTGATGAACTTTATCGGCAATATTTCTTATGTGCTTGTAGCCATAGTAGGCGGCTATCTTGCCATAAACGGACGAATCACGGTAGGAAACATTCAGTCCTTCATTCAGTACAGCAAGCAGTTTACTCAGCCTATAAGCTCCTTGGCGCAGGTGTCGAATATGCTTCAATCCACTGCCGCAGCGGCTGAAAGAGTGTTTGAGTTTTTGGCTGCCGAGGAAGAGGATCAGACAGTTACGAACCCCGTTTCCGTTGAAGGGCTCAGCGGCAATGTCACCTTCCAAAATGTAAAATTCGGATATGTACCCGAAAAGATTATCATAAACGACTTTTCCGCACAAGTAAAGGAAGGTCAGAAAATCGCCATAGTAGGACCTACCGGAGCGGGCAAAACTACTGTAATAAAGCTTTTGATGAGATTTTACGACGTAAACGGAGGAGCCATTTTAGTAGACGGTCACGATGTTCGCAGCTTTAACAGAAGCGAGCTTCGCAATATGTTCGGAATGGTGCTTCAGGACACATGGCTCTTTAACGGCTCTATAATGGAGAATATCCGCTACGGAAGAGAGGATGCAGCCGACGAGGAAGTAATTTCCGCCGCAAAATCAGCCAATGCGGATCACTTTATCCGAACCCTGCCCGGAGGGTACTCAATGGAGCTTAACGAGGAAGCCACAAACGTGTCGCAAGGACAAAAACAGCTTCTGACCATTGCAAGAGCAATACTTGCAAATCCCAAAATACTGATACTTGATGAAGCAACCAGCTCGGTTGACACACGCACCGAGGAGCAGATACAAAAGGCTATGGACAACCTTATGAAAGGAAGAACCAGCTTTGTTATCGCTCACCGTCTGTCTACAATTAAGGATGCGGATTTGATTTTGGCAATGAATAACGGCGATATTGTGGAACAGGGCACCCATGAGGAGCTGCTTGCCAAAAACGGATTTTATGCTGAGATTTATAACAGTCAGTTTGAAAAAGTATCGGTATGAAACTAAATTTGATAATGAACAATGAACAATGTACAATTGACAATGTACAATTGACAATGTACAATTGACAATGGACAATTGACAATGGACAATGGACAATGGACAATGGACAATGGACAATTGTGGTATCGCCTTCGGTGATGATTTTGAATTTGTGAAGTGATAATCTTTCTGTTTTATCATTAAGTTCACCTCTAATAATCACCGGCTAAAGCCTTAGCACCTCATATGCAAGCATATGAGGTGCTAAAGTTTTTAGAGGTGACCATAAAAATTTTCAAAACACAAATTCAAAATAATCCCGAAGGGATACCACAATTGTCCATTGTCCATTGTCAATTATACATTGTTCTTTATCTTCTCTTAAGCGCCGATCTTGCTTTCTTAACATCGGCAATATCCTTAGTCAGCAGCTCTTCTACTCTCGTCAGCATCGAATCCACATATTCGTTTGTGGAATTGCAAAGCTCGGTGTATTTGGTCTGAGCGTTGGTCAGTATCTGAGTTGCCTTTTCATTTGCCTGCCGGGTAATCTCCTGTTGGGAAACAAGCCTTGCAGCCCGTTCCTCCGCCTTCTTGATTATCCTGTCCGCCTCCTGCTTTGCGTCGCTGAGTATAACCTTTCTGTCGTTTACAAGGCTTTTTGCCTGAGTAATTTCGGTGGGCATATTGATTCTTATGTCGTCAATGAGGTCTCTCAAAGCCGATACGTCTACCATTCCTTTTTTCTGAGAAAAGGGTACCTGCATGGACTTGTCAAGTATTTCGTCCATAGCTTCCAATGCGTCGTCAATATTCATTGCTTTATCCTTCCTTTTATTAATTTATATAGTAATATGTAAATTTAAATGAACAAAATTATAGTATTATAAATATAAAATACTGCCTAAATATTTTCCCGATTAAGCCTTTTCACTCCTTTTATTATATCAGCTTCAATCTCGTGGGGCACATATGAGCTTATATCCCCGCCGAAAAGAGCAATCTGCTTAACCATACTTGACGAAAGAAACGTTCCCACAACGTCGGCGCAAAGGAAAACGGTTTCCGCCTTAAAGCACAAATCCTTGTTCACCAAAGCCATCTGAAACTCATACTCGAAGTCGGACATTGCCCTTAATCCTTTTACAATTACATCTGCTCCTCTTTTATTGAAATAGTCTACAAGCAGTCCGTCGTCGCTGTCAACCTCAATATTGGGTATCTTATCCGTGACACGTTTTATAAGCTCAACTCTTTCCTCGGGAGAAAAACAGGTCGCCTTCAGCGGATTGGAGGAAACCAAAATAATAAGCTTGTCAAAAAGCTTGGCGGCTCTTCTGATTATATCAAGATGTCCGCAGGTAACCGGGTCGAAGCTTCCGGGGTAAATTGCCGTTCTCATATTGTATTTATTCCTCGCTTCCCTCTGCTGCCTCTTCTTGTTCAGTGTCAAGCTTCTTCCTGTACGCCGTCAGGGTAGCCCTTCCATGACGGTAAACCTTGCTCACGGTAAAATCTCCGAAGCTTTCGGGAAGCTTTGTTTCCTTTTCATGCTCGCAGATAATAATACCCGTTTCCGCCATTTTCTCAATCAACTGGGGCATTGATTTTTGTATCAGATTATGATTATAGGGCGGGTCAAGTATAGCAATGTCAAATTTATCCCTTGTGCTTCTTAAAAAAGCATTGTTGGCGGTATTGATAACCACTGCATTTTCTTCAAGTCCCGTATGCTTCAAATTATCCTTTACAACTTTTATAGATTCTAAGGAGTTGTCCACAAAAACCACCTTTGAAGCTCCCCTGCTCAACGCCTCAATGCCAAGCTGCCCCGAGCCCGCAAACAAATCAAGAACCACCGCTCCCTCCACCTCAAACTGAACAATGCTGAATATAGCCTCTTTAACTCCGTCGGTAGTGGGTCTTACGTCCATACCCGCAAGGGTTTTTAGCCTTCTGCCCTTAGCAGAGCCGGTTATAACTCTCATTAAAATGTCTCCTGTATAAATAAATATAATTCTTCGGCAACGTCCTTCCCTACTCCCGCAGCCCTTGCAAGCTCCTCGGCGGTAGCCTCCTTCATTGCCTTCTTTGTCTTAAACTCCTTCAAAAGCGCCATTGCCTTCGCCTCGCCTATCCCCCTGACACGGGTAAGCTCTAACTCATACTGCTTTTTCTTATGCTGCCTGCGCTGGAAATTGATAGAGAAGCGGTGAACCTCGTCCTGTATCCTTGTAAGCAGAGAGAATACGTTTTTATTGGCATTGACCTGTATCTCTCCGCCCTCCTTTGCTATGGCACGGGTGCGGTGCTTTTCGTCCTTTACAAGTCCGTACAGGCTTACATCAATGCCCATTCGGTCAAGAACCTGCTTTACCGCCGCCACATGACCCTTGCCCCCGTCCAATAATATTAAATCGGGAAGCGGCGAAAAGCCCTCGTCTCCGTCAAGATAACGCTGCATACGGCGCTCTATGACCTCCTGCATACAAGCGTAATCGTCTATGCCTTCAACGTATTTGATATTAAATTTTCTGTAGCCCTGCTTAAAAGGTCTCCCGTTTTTGAATACCACCATTCCGGCGACACGGGTTTCCTCGCCCATATTGGAAATATCATAGCTTTCAATGGTTTCGGGAGTTTTGGGCAGTCCGAGAATGTTTTTCAAATCCTCTAAGGCGGCGATTTCCTTTGCGGTTCTTCCCACTCTGAGAGACAAATATTCCTCCGCATTGCTTTTCGCCATAACGGTCTGGGTAAGCCCCTCGCCCCTCTTCGGAACAGTAATAGCTACCTTGTGGCTGTATCTTCCCGAAAAATAGCTTTCAAGCAGCTCCCTGTTCTCTATCTCGCAGTCAAGGTAAATCTCCTTGGGCATTTCACTCTTGGTGGAATAATACTGGACTAAAAATTCCTCACGGGTGCGGCTGCTGTCGTTTTCTTCTCCGATAAAGAAATTTTCCTTGTCAATAAGCCGACCTCCCCGATATTTTACCACGGCAACGCTGCATTTATCCATATTAACCGCCGCCGCAATTATATCGTAGTCGGTAGTTTTTGAGGAGTAAATGTGCTGTGACAGCTCCGCCTTTTGTATTGCCGCTATTCTGTCCCTTATTTTCGCCGCCTTCTCAAATTCAAGCTTCTCCGCATACTGCTCCATTTCCTCGGTCATACGCTGTATGCTTTGCTTGCTGCCGTTTTTGATGTAGCTTACAGCGTCGTCCACGCTTTTGCGGTATTCCTCCTTGGAAATTTTCCCTCTGCATACGCCCATGCACCTTCCGATATGGTAATTGAGACAGGGACGCTCCTTCCTGAAATCACGGGGAAACCTGTGGTTGCAGGTGGGGAGCATAAACAGCCTGTTCGCTTCCTCGACCGCCTGCTTAATCGTATATCCGCTGGTGTAAGGTCCGATATATTCGGCGGTTTTGTCGTCAGTCTGTAAGGCATAGGTCAATTTAGGGTACTCGTCCCCGGAAATCTTGATGTAATTGTAGCCCTTATCGTCCTTAAGCAGAATATTGTACTTAGGCTTGTGCAGCTTGATAAGGCTTGCTTCAAGTACAAGTGCGTCAAGCTCCGTCTGAGTGACTATAAAGTCAAAATCGTAAATATTCATCACAAGGCGGTAGGTTTTGGCATTGTGGCTCTCGATTGCTCTGAAATAGCTTGTAACACGGTTTTTCAATGCCTTCGCCTTGCCGATATAAATAATATTGCCGCCGCTGTCCTTCATTTGGTAAACCCCGGGAGTTAAAGGCAGCTTATTGGCTTTTTCCCTGAGAAAATCAAGTCTTTCGTTCATTGTAAAAGCTTATCTTACCGTTGAACCGTTAGGCACATCGGAACCTGCCTCTAAAAGCACCACGTTTTCTTTTCCGTCCGCTGTCTTGGACTCGCAGGATAAAACCATTCCTTGGCTTTCCTCGCCGCAAAGCTTAGCGGGAGCAAGATTAGCAACAAAAACAATCTTCTTCCCCACCAAATCCTCGGGCTTATACCATTTTGCAATGCCCGAAACAATCTGACGTGTTCCTCTGCCGTCGTTTATCCGGAGCTTAAGCAGCTTATTGGATTTAGCCACCTTCTCACAGGCAATGACTTCTCCCGTTCTTAATTTTATTTCTGAGAATTTATCGATAGTAATAACCCCCGCTCTGTCCAAATCCTCGTCTGTAATATTGCTTTTTGCTTCTCCCGCCGATTTTTTGGGAGCAAGGAGGGTGTTAAGATATTCAATTTCTGCGCTTACGTCAAGTCTGGGGAAAAGAATTTCGCCTTTTTTCACGGTAACATTTGCGGGAAGCACTCCGAATGCTCCGAGCCTCTCATATTCGGTATCAGCCGCCGCTGCACCTATCTGCTCTAACGCCTTCGGCATAACGGTTGGCATAAAAGGCTCTAACAGCGAAGCGCAGATTCTTATTGTCTCCAAAAGATTATAAAGAACCGCAGCAAGTCTTGCGGATTTGGCAGCGTCCTTAGCAAGAATCCAAGGGGCAGTCTCGTCTATATACTTGTTGGCTCTGGAAACGGTGGTCATAATCTCGGTAAGCGCCGCAGAAAGCTTTGTCTCGTCAACATACTTTTCCACAGCGGGAGCTAACTTAACCGCCATTTCCTTAAGCTCGGCGTCAAACTCCCCTTCCTCACGCCGGGCAGGCAATGTGCCGCCGAAATATTTATCCACCATAGCCACGGTACGGGAAACAAGATTGCCGAAATCGTTGGCAAGGTCGGAATTAATGCGGTTTATCATAATTTCATTGGAATAGTCGCTGTCGGAGCCGAAGGGCATTTCACGAAGAATATGATAGCGCACCGAATCAACGCCGTATCTCTCGCCCAACACAAAGGGGTCAACCACATTACCGATAGACTTGCTCAACTTAACGCCGTTAAAATTAATAAAGCCGTGAACCGAAAGCTTTGTGGGCAATGGCAGGTCAAGCGCCATAAGCATTGCGGGCCAGATAAGAGCGTGGAACCGCATAATATCCTTTGCCACCATATGCACGTCGGCGGGCCAGAAGTCCTTCATATCATCGAAGCTTCCGTTTTCGTAGCCCAATGCGGTAATATAGTTTGACAATGCGTCTATCCAGACATAAGCAATATGCTTTTCGTCAAAGGGAAGCTTAACGCCCCAAGTAAAGCTTGTTCTTGAAACGCAAACGTCCTCAAGACCGGGCTTTATAAAATTGTTCACAAGCTCCTTGGCTCTCCATTCTGGTTGAACATAATCGGTTTCGGTGAGAAGCTTTTCAAGTCTGTCCGAAAATGCGGAAAGCTTAAAGAAGTACGCTTCCTCGGTTGCTTCTTTTACCTCACGGTGACATTCGGGGCATTTTCCGTTTTCGTCAAGCTGTGATTCTGTCCAGAAGCTTTCGCAGGGGGTGCAGTATTTGCCCTTGTATTCGCTTTTGTAAAGATAGCCCTTGTCCAAAAGAATTTTGTAGATATTTTGCACCGATTTTTCGTGATAATCGTCGGTGGTTCTTATAAAGCGGTCGTAGTTGACATTGACATACTTCCAGAGCTTTTGGAATTTCTCTGCGATTTCGTCCACATACTGCTTTGGAGTCACTCCCGCTTCCTTTGCTTTCTGCTCGATTTTTTGACCATGCTCATCGGTGCCGGTCAGAAACATTACGTTATAGCCCTGCTTTCTTTTAAAGCGGGCGATGGCGTCGCAGGCTACGGTGGTGTACAGGTGGCCGATGTGGGGAGCCGCACTGGGATAATAAATAGGGGTTGTTATATAAAAATTTTTATTTTCACTCATAGCGATTTCTTCCTTTTAACAAATATTTTTTACTTTTTATGTGACAGTTTTCTGAAAATTTTAAAGGCACATTCGTTCCTTTAAAAGCAAAAAACAATTTTTGCGTTTTGTCAAGATAATATTTTTCATAAAATCAGCTCCTCTCGGAAACTCCGAAATATTGAGCGCAGGTCAAG
>CAYMFX010000011.1:0-30528 GCA_964389845.1 uncultured Ruminiclostridium sp. | reverse complement strand
CGTCAGAAATCCTTGAAATATGCGCATATTCCTGCGGCTTTCTTCCTCGTCTTTCAACAGCCGTTCGGCGCATAAAATCTTCAAGAGCTAATTGGGGGAGCAATAGCTATTGACTTTTACTTTGTCTTATGTTAGAATTGAATTGTTAAAATCAATAACAATTTTTATCATTGTTGAATTTATTCGTCGTAATTGCCGATTGCTGTTGATTTAGAAAAAAATTAAGGAGGATTTTTATCAAATGCGTATTGGTAAAAGAATTTTTGCCGGTATACTTAGTGCCGCACTATGCGCTAACGTATGCCTCGCCGGAAACATGGCTGTTTTTGCCGCTTCATCTGATGAGCTGACTGAAAAAAGTGTGTTGACTGAAAAAGGCGACAAGTTAATAAGCAACAGTTCCGCCCACTTTAATGCTAACGGGACTAGTGACGGTCTCATTCAGACTGTAATGGCAACTAATACGGATTACATCGAAAGCAAGTATTTATCCGTAAAGTATTCTGTTGCCGGCGAAGCTGCCGATGACACAAAGGTTTTTATCTTCAAGCCCTTTGATACCGGCTGGGGAGGATGGAACGAAAACATAGTTACCATATCTGATTCTGTTTATGACGAGGGAACAAAAACCTATACTGCAAGGATTCCCACTCAGAAGGTTATCCAGTCCTTAGATACGGGTGGTACGCTGAACGGAATCAACCTGTACTTTAGCCAAGCTGAACCCGCAGTGACGCTTATCGATTATACCATTCTCACCGAAAAGAAAATCGACACCACAAACGAAGCTGACCGTCAGCTTGAATCCCCCGAAGAAATTTTCAAAATTACAGGCGTTGAACTGAGAGCGGCGGGCGTTGACGTTGACGCTATTGCTCAATCCGACGCTAAGGCGACCATTTATGTCCATATCACCAGAGCCGATCCCTATTCCTGGCTAAGAGCGTCGGCAGGCGGTGTTACAGGCGGATCGTCCAACAAAATACTTAAAGGCTCCAAGGTCACAATGGCAAAGAACGACACCTCTTATCCTATTCAGGATTCCGAAAAGAATGACGGCGTAGGATATGCAGGCACGGCAAACTATAAATTCCCCGACTGCAATACCAATAAAGCAGCTGACGGAGACGATTTGCAGGTTGCAGTAAGAGTATGGACAACCGAAACCGAAGCCGAGGTTTTGGGCGTTGTATTCAGCAACGGGGAGAGCTTTAAGGTTAAGTCCGACGGCTCTGTCGAAAAGGGCTTTGAACCTCCCGTTTGTGAAAGCACCAAGCCCGACACTCCCTCCGATGTTATTTCAGAGGTTTGGCAGTATACCGCCGAAATGCAAAAGGAAAATCTGAAGCTTACTCTCGATTATATTGCAAAAATGGATTCCTCTCTTTACACCGAAGAATCCTGGAAGGCTCTTCAGGACGCTGTTCCCGCAGCTAAGGCGGTGTATGACGATGCTGCCGCAACAGCGGAAAGCATTAAGGCTGCAAGAGATAAGATAGAAAACGTAAAGGCAAATCTTATCTTTAAGGACACCCTGTCCGACGGCAGCAAGGCAATGCCTTACAGAGAGCTTACACCGGAGCAGCTTATCGCCGAAATGGGCGTAGGCATTAACCTCGGAAACACCATGGACGGTCACTCCGGCTTTACTCCCGGTGAAACCGCATGGCAGTCCGTTGTTACAACAAAGAAATACATCAAGGCTCTTCACGACGCAGGCTACAACACGGTAAGAATACCCGTAACCTGGGGTACTACCATTGACGACGAAAACGGCTTTAAGCTTAAGGAAAGCTGGGTAACCAGAGTTCGTGAAATCGTCGATTACTGTGTAGAGCAGGATATGTATGCTATAATTAACATTCACCACGACGGAGCAGAGCAGACCGGCTGGCTCAGAGTTGCGGCTGACGATATTGACAGCGTAATGTACAAGTTTGAGCAGGTTTGGAGAAACATTGCCCTTGAATTTAAGGATTACGACGAGCATCTCATTTTTGAATCTATGAACGAAATAAGCTGCTCCGCAGAAAATAAGAACAGCAGTGAAGCGGTTGCTTATGACACTCCCATTATCGTAAACTTTAACCAGCTGTTTGTGAACACCGTTCGCGCAACAGGCTCCAACAACGAAAAGAGATGGCTTGCGGCTGTTGCTCACTATGCAAACAACGGTTCCAACAAGGAATTTACACTTCCCGAGGACAGCTACAACGAAAATGCAAAGATTATGTTTGCGGCTCATATATATTCCGATGAGCAGGGTATCGCCGACAGACTTAAGGCTATGGCTAACAAGTTTAAGGGCGTTCCCATGTACTTAGGCGAATACGGTTCAACGGTAGCAGAAGATAAAAACGATCCTTCGGGCTACAACGACGGTACAAGAGCCCACAAGGAAGAAGTGACTGCAAAGCTTTGTCAGGCGGCGGGCGTTTGTCCTATCGCTTGGGATCAGGGCTATGGCACAAAGGGCAAGTATGAGCTTGGTCTTTATACCTATTGGGACAGAGAGGACTGCGTATCTCTCCACCCCGCAACTACGCAGGGAACTATCAGAGGCTACAACACCCCTGTTTCAGACCTTAACAAGAACTTTGATTTCTCGGATATTGCCTATAACCCCGAAATCATTCCGATTACCGCTATTGATGTTATAGATTCCGTTACTATGACTATAGGCGACATTAAGACTGTTGAAGCAGCCGCAGCTCCCGCAAACACCAATGACGTAGTTCTTTACTCCACCGATAACGATAATGTTGTCACCGTATTTAACGGTATGATAAGAGCTAAGGGCATCGGCGAAACAACAATTCATGTATATTCTCAGAACGGCACAGTTAAAAAGGACATCAAGGTAACTGTAAACGCCAAGAAAACCGACGAAAAGGTTAAGGTAACCGCCGATGAAACAACTTATCAGGTTGTAAACGGCAGCAGCCTTTCCATAAACGCAAAGACCTCAAACGGCGAAAGGGTTACCTTCACCTCCGCAAATCCCGAAATCTGCACAGTAAACTCACAGGGTGTGGTATACGCTCACAAGATTGGCAGCACACAAATCATTATCACTTCCGAAAGCGGAATTACCAAGGCTGTTACGGTAACCGTTACCGATTCCCTTGTAACGGGAGAGGTTTCATTAGGTCTTGTAGTTCATTATAACGACAACGCAAACAAATATTACGCAGCAGAAATGGGCGACGTTATAAAGGTAACCGAGAACGGTCAATACACCGTTAAGTTTGACTGCTCAAAGGATTTGTCCTCCGCCGCTAAAAATGCAGGCGTTACAAGCATAGCTAACCTGACAGCGATTTATATCAAGGATGCGGCTGTTCACAACGCCGAGGCTGCCGAAACACCTTTGCTTTCCGCAGACATTACCTGGGATAAGGTCGTTGTTGACGGAAAGGAACTGAAAATAACAAAGCCCGGTCCTAAATCGGCGCTTAAATCGGGAATATTTGATACAGGCGATCCCGTAAACGCTTGGGACGGCTCGGCTGTAGAAGGTGTAACCTCCTCGGGCGATCACGTTGCTAATTTTGATGCAGGAGCTGCTCAGACCATTGAAGTAACCTTTACACTTTCCAAAGTCGAGTTCAAGGCAGGCGCAGCAGGCTCAGAAAAGCCCTGCACATCGGTTAAAGCAGATAATGAAAAGCTTACCTTCAAGGCTGACGAGGACGTTAAGACCGTTGAAATCAAGGTTAAGGCTGACCCTGTCGATACAGACAGCTTGATAAGCTTTGTTTCTTCCGATAAGTCGGCTGCTACTATCGACGAGACAGGAAAAGCGCCTGATGAAAACGGCTATGTTACAGGTACTGTTACCATTCTTAAAAGAGAAAATGTAACAATTACCGCAATTGCCGATAACGGTACATCTACTGAGATTCAGATTGTATTTGAAGAAGCAAGCATTGATAATCCCGGTGATGAAACCGAGAAGCCTGAAGAAACCAACAAGCCTGAAGAAACCGACAAGGCTGCAGGAGATACCAACAAGCCCGCAGACGATAAGAATGAACCTACCGGTATAGCTATCGCCTTTGTTCCTGCTATACTTGCAGCTTCAGCAACTGTTGTACTTCACTTAACTAAGAAGAATAAAAAATAATCTTACCCTTAACACTTTAGAAAAATAAAAAAATCGTGTCCTCATAAGATAGTGGGGACACGATTTTTTTATTTGGGATTTGTAAAATTAAAAGGATTATTAATGTTAAGCTTTCTCTAAGCTGTCCCACGCTTCTTTAAACAGTGAATACTCATTATTCGCAAACTTCTGAAAAGCCTCAACCGCTCTCTTAGCAATTTCTGAATCGTCCCAAAGGTTGGGGTATATTTTTTTCGGATTACTTTTATATTCTCCATAAACACATTCCTGAAGTTCATATGTGTTTACACCGGGAAGACTAATTATATTAACTATTTTTTCGTTTCTTATCCCCAAAATACCTCCTGACATTCTTGGCTGCTCTTTGTAGCTATTTTTATAGTAGGTATTAAAATTTATGTGAACATAAGTTATTTCATCTGTCTTTTCAGCCGAAAGGATTTTTGAATGTATATCAAGATAGGTTCTTGACGGCTTCTCCATCAAATGAGAGTTCATACATAAATAGTTGGTATTTATTGAATAATCCATATTATCTCTCACATATTCATCCAAATATTCATTATCAAAATATTTGTTGAAATCAAGCAGATTCAAATCCTCATAAGCCAAGCTTCTGTAATAATCCAATAAAAAATCTGTTGCAAGACTTGTTTCATAACCTTCCTCAAACTCGGATTGCTCATATATCACATTAAAAGTATAACTCGGCTCCTTATTTGTTGCAGTAAAAATTGGAAAATCCGTCTCTGCTTCCGACCTATGTTCTGTATCCGCTATCGAGACTGTATTCTCAATCAGCGTATTATCATAATCTCCCGAGAATGTTTTATGAATATTACTTTCATCGTTTCCATTGTTACAGCTGCAAATAAAAGGAATTACGCTGCATATAAACAATAGTCCCGATACTTTTTTTATAAAAGCTTTCATATAGTATTCTCCATTATATTATGTAAGTGAAGTAAGCCGCAAAACCCTAAATTTTGATATATTAATATTTACATCACTTTTACATTCAGGTAATGCAAGATTTCTTGATGTTTTATACTTGTCTATATCCGAATATCTGCTTCCAGACCTGCCTGTAACCGCCGGCCAATATTTTCTGTTTGAAAGTACACAGCCTGTAATCACCACATTATGATCATAATATCCATCTCCTTCATAGTCTATCTGAATTATATCTCCGACATTGCAGTTTACAAGCTGTCTATTTGATGAAGCAGTAACATTTCCAACCTCCGCCTTAGGTCCTACACCGGTATTTTGAGTAACAAAACTATAGAAAGAATTAACACTTGACCATGCGGGGGATCTATGACTCATATCGTTAAAATACCATTTAACCGAGGAAGCAATATTCATTTTAGCTCCTCCGAACAGTAGGCAATGAGACGTAAAGTTAGTGCAGTCATAATTTCCGGGAGCGTACACCGAAAAATCATAATATTTCGGCACCTGATTTGGATCCCCTGACACAGGTGTAATCTCCTCATCACTTACACCATCGTTTTCCTCCGGTGAGAGTATTCTTGTATTACAAATAGCATATTCAACAATTCTATACCTTTGAGCGTTTGTAACAGACGAAGTAAAGGTGCTGGCAGTATATGCTTTAGGTTCGTCTAAAACAGTCTTTTCTGCCTGAATCCGCTCTTCCTCAATAACCTCATTAATATAATTGCAGACCTGAGTTACCGATTCCTTATCAACCCCTTCCTTTTCCCAATAACAGCTATCCATATCAATAGTATCTCTGCCCAAAAGGCTGTCGCTGACCCCGCCGCCTATCATAACGTCGAGGATTCTGCATTCTAAGCCCCTTTCTACTTTCACTAAGCTGTATGCCGTAAATCCCGAATCAAAGTCTGCGCCCACATAATTAAATGTTACCGATGAAAAAACTGTGAGCAGAAATGCGTCCTCAGATTCGCAAGTTTCTTTTATACTTGTATTCACATTGAAGTTTTCAACCTCACTGCAAATACTCTGCTGATACTTAAGCTTAGCGGAAAGATAATCTGCCATTTCCTCGTATGCCGACAACCGATAAAAATCAATTTCGTCAATGTGGTACATACTGTGGTAATACTGATCTACAAATTCCTTTGCGGAAGCCTCCGCAGTAGCCCTCTGCATATCCTCAAGCTCCTCAGCGCTTACGGACGGCGAAAAGACGCCACAGGAAAGAATTGCAGCTGACAAAAGTATCGAAACGTATTTCTTCATTTTGATATCCTCCTTTATATTATAGAGACTGAAAAAAATCTTTCTCTAATATTAATTATACGCATTATTCTTTTTTTGTCAACATATTCATAAAGCGTTTAAATTATTTAATCCTAAAAAAAGCCGCAAATAATGATTATAAGCGGCTTTATAAATATTTAAAGGAATTTTATTTTTTTTACAAAATATAAATTTACAGTTTGTACATAATTGCAGAAATAAAAAGGTTACAAAACAGTAACAATATTCCGATTTGAAGAAAATTCAACCAAATCAGCACATTCCCGATTTAACCTCGAAGAACGCTCTCTGCTTTTTGCAGACAGGGCATACAAGAGGCGGCTCCTTTCCGGTGTGCAAATGTCCGCAGTTACGGCATATCCAGACCACCTCGCCGTCCTTAGTAAAGACCTTGCCCTTATTTATCTGCTCTAAGAAGCAGTTGTATCTCGCCTCATGGTTCTTTTCTATTGCCGCCACCATATCGAATAAAGCGGCTATATGGTCGAAGCCCTCGTCACGGGCTGTTCTGGCAAAATCCGCATACATCTCCGTCCATTCGTAATGCTCGCCCCCTGCCGCATTTTCCAAAGCCTTTGCGGTGTTCTGAGGTATTCCCTCGCTCATAAGGCTGAGCCACAATTCCGCATGGGCATATTCATTATGGGCAGTTATGTCGAAAATATCGCCAATTTGCTCATAACCCTCCTTGCGGGCTATCTTACCGTAAATGTTGTATTTGTTTCTTGCTTGACTTTCTCCAATAAAAGCGGTTTTGAGATTGTCAAGAGTTTTTGAACCTGCAAGCTGCATAATAACACCTTCCTTTCCTTTTTCAAGAAAAGTATCTGCAATATTGAAGGATTTTATTCAGCAGAACATAAAATCACCGTCAAAACCTTTTATACTGGTTTTGACGGTGATTTTCTTTAAAACAATTCCTTAGTATAAGTTATCCCGTTTAAATCATAAAGTCCTGTTAAAATAAGCTCCTCATCGTTGTATTTAACTCTTCTGTCATCACAGTAAACAGAATAAATATCCTTTTCCTCAAGAGATTTCAGTTTTTCCTCCGAAAAGCTTTCGGAAATATAAACAGGGAGCATTTGAAGCAGTATTTCGGAACACTTTCTGTCCGATGAATAAGAAACTAAATTATCTACAGAGTTCCTCGGCAAACCGTCCTTAATGTCAAGATAGGGGGTGCGAATCTCACCGTTTGAAAGCCCGTAGTAATGCTGAACGTCAAGCTCGCTCATGGGAAAATTTCTCAGATACACAATGCTTTTGGCACCCGAATACTGCATTACCGCCGGCTGATATACCGTTTCCCCCTGCTTGTCAAAGATATTGAGGGAGTAGCTTGTGCCGCTGTCGTCCATATTCCTGATAAATCCGTCGTAGGTAGAAATTGAGCCAAAGGTATATCCCTTTTGGATAAGCGTATCCGCAATGTAATCCACCTCAAAGGCGTTCTTGAACCATGAGAACCCGATAAAATCGGTTATTGCCTGTTCCTCGGCAAATTTAAGGTAGCTGTCGGATACGAAAAGCTCAACTTTATTGTCTCCGAGAAGCTTAAGCTGAACAGATTTTGGGTCGTTGGCAAATTCGGCGGTGCGCTTAAATTCATCTCTTATGCTGTCATTTGTCACAGGATCAAAATCCACCGTTTGGGTATCGTCAAGGCAGTAGAACAAGTTGCTGTAGTGCTGATACATTGGCGCTAAATACAAATACCTTGAACCTGTGCTCTCAAATACCGAGAAAGCATTGTACAGCACCGGGTCGATCTCTATTTCAACATTGGGCTTGCTGTTTATCCAATAAATATTGGCAACGCCCTCGAAGCTTTCCGAGTTGTGAAACAATTGATATGCCTTTACTGCGGTTTCATTGTAAATTTGCTTCACCGCCCTGCTTTCCGCGTCAGCGGATATGCCGGAAGCGCCTAAGTTGTACTGGAAAATAAACTCCGAGCTGTCGTTCAGAGTGTTTGTAGTCTCAATTGTGGTCCAGCCCGTCTGGGGTCGTATAAACACCATAAAGCAGTACACAAGCAATGCCACGCCGATTATCAAAAACAATACCGCCGCAATAGCCCGCTTCTTAACATTGTTCTCGGACAGCTCTATCTTTTGAACAGGCTTTGGCTCATAGATTCTGCGATTTTTTACAGTTCTTCCCAAATCAAATCACCGCAAACAACAGCAGCAGCAGGAACAGCACCGCTATAACGCCAATGGTAATAAATCCCGCAATAGCGCCCTTCTTACAAGCCTTGTAGTTCTTAATAAAGTTGTGCTTTTTGAATATCAACCCGCCGATAATGCCCAATATAGGAAGAAAGAAGGACAAAAGCGAGTAAATGAAGCTGCCTTTATCCCCGGCAGGGTGAGCTAAAATGTCAGCCTCGGATATTTCCTTGCTGTTATCGATGTGGGTTTCATGGCTCTTTACTTCGTCAATGGTAATTGCCTTGACAGGCACTCCCGCCTCTCTCAGCTTCTTGTACTCCTCTATCTCCTTCTTATTGCCGTAAACAAAATGGTCGTGCCCAATGTCAACAAATTCCGGCTTATCCACGCTGTAATCATGGATAGAGGGATCGTAGGTGTACAAAACCTTATTCTTTTCAAGCTGAGGGTCGGGTATGGGTATTGCAGAAATAAGCGAGTGAGTATAAGGGTGCAGCGGGAAATCGAAAAGCTCCTCCGCCGATGCAACCTCCACAATCTTGCCCTTATAAATAACTCCGATTCTGTCAGAAATAAATCTGACAACAGAAAGGTCATGGGCAATAAACAGGTAGGTAAGCCCCTTCTCCTCCTGGAATTTCTTCATCAGATTAAGCACCTGGGCTCTGATAGAAACGTCAAGCGCCGATATAGGCTCGTCCGCAACTACCAACTCAGGCTCCATAACCATAGCGCGGGCAATACCGATTCTCTGTCTTTGTCCTCCGGAAAACTCGTGAGGGTATCTTGTCAGATGCTCCGGAAGCAAACCGACCTCGCTTATTATCTTCTCCACCTTCTGCACTCTGTCCGCCTCGTTTTTAAAGAGGTGGAAGTTGTATAAGCCTTCGGAGATGATATAGTCAACCGTTGCGCGCTCGTTAAGAGATGCGGCAGGATCCTGGAACACCATTTGTATATTCCTTATAACCTGTCGGTCAAGGGAATGAGGTATCTTTCCCGAAATGCGTATTCCCTTATAGTCGATTTCTCCCCCCGAAAGAGGATTTACACGGATAACGGCACGCCCCACCGTGGTTTTGCCCGAACCTGATTCGCCTACAAGCGAGAATGTCTCGCCCTTATATATATCGAAGGAAGCGTTCTGAACAGCCCTTACTGCGCTGTCTCCCTTGCCGAAGGTAATATCAACGTTCTTCAGGGAAAGCAGTATCTCTCTGCCCTCTTTATCCTTAGGTCCATGCTCAGGAAAGCTTGTAACACGTCCCTTTTGTGTTTGTGTAGCCACTTTTGCGTTCATTCCTTTCCGCCTTTATTTCATTAGATGTTAAATGCTTTCTTAAGCTTTTCATGAATATCCACAATTCCCTCCGGCTTTTCAATCTTCGGAGAGCGGGGGTCCAAAAGCCATGTTTTGGCATAATGAGTATCCGTAACCTTAAACATAGGCGGTTCAAAAAGCGTGTCTACCTTTAGACAGTAGGGATTTCTGGGCGCAAATGCGTCTCCTGTAATTTTATTGTACAGCGAGGGCGGAGTACCGGTAATTGAGTACAGCTTTGTATTCTTTTGCGCAAGCTGAGGCAGCGAGGACAACAGCGCCCATGTATAGGGGTGACGGGGGTCATAGAACACGTCCTCAACAGTTCCAAGCTCAATAACCTGTCCCGCATATAAAACGGCAACTCTGTCGGCAATATTGGCAACCACTCCAAGGTCGTGAGTTATAAACACGATTGTGTAGCCGAATTCCTTCTGTAAATCCTTTATAAGCTGCAAAATCTGAGCTTGAATTGTAACGTCAAGCGCTGTGGTAGGCTCGTCGCAAATAAGTATCTTGGGCTGACAGGAAAGAGCGATTGCAATAACGATTCTCTGTCTCATACCGCCCGAATACTGGAAGGGATAGTCGTCAAACCTCAGCTCGGCGTTGGGAATGCCTACCTTTCTCATTAAATCCAGCGCCCTTCTTCTTGCCTCTGTCTCGGAGCAGTCCTGATGCTTCAAAATAACCGAGGTAATCTGCTTTCCGATTGTGACAATAGGGTTGAGAGAGGTCATAGGATCCTGAAAGACGGTGGCGATACGGCTTCCTCTAACCTGTGTCCAGTCCTTTGCGTCCTTGAACTTTGCAAGGTCGATAACGCAGGTACCGTGAAGCTTGTCCGCCGTTTCGTCCAAATATTTAACTCTGAAAGTAACATTGTTAAATACGTCGTTTCTTTCATTTTCATCGTCAATGTTTACGCCGATTTGGAATGCGGTCTTAAACGCCTTTAACAAACCGCTTATCATTCGATTTCTTTTTATGACATTGTATCTGCCTACCGAAAGGTAAATTTCCTTTGCTAAAATATTATTTCTGACAGTGGTCTTAGATGTAATCTGATTGTTTATTTCTCTCTCATACTGCTGCTTTAAGACGGAAATCTGACCGTGAATCTTGCTGTTGGTCTGAGTATCGGCGGCAGCGGCGGACTTTTTCTTTGCTTCAAGCTCCTTGGCTTTCCTTTCCTGAGCCTTTATCTTATTTTCAAGCTCGTCAATTTCCTTTGAAACGGCTTTTATCTTTTCCTTTTCCTTAAAATCAAGAGTTTGCTTAAGGTTGAATAAATCCACCTTTTTAGCGGTTAATTCCTTTATTTCTGCTTCAAACTGAGCCTTTTCTTCATCGGTAAGCATTCCTCTTTTCTTATTTTCGGCTTCCAACCGCTTTATTTCGTTAAAGGTAGCCGCACCCTTTACAAGCCTTGAATACTCATTAAGCTTACTGGCGATATGTTCAACCTTCTTCTTAGCTGCCGAGTCAAATTTGACCGTAGTATCAGCTAAAACATCATCGTCAAACACAAGACTGCCGTTGTCGATAAATCCGTTAGAATCGAGCATTCCCGCAAATGTCTTGGTGAACACCGACTTTCCCGAACCGGACTCGCCCACTATCGCTATGGATTCGCCTTCGTATATATCGAGGGAAATGCCCCGAATAGCGGTCAGAATACGCCCTCTTACACGGAATTTCACCTCAAGATCCTTTACGGATAACAAAACATTTTTATCCATTTTATCTGCTGCCTTTCCTGCTTATTTTTGGAACAATTACATATGCGTTCTCGGGTCTGATGCGTCGCCGAGATTCTGTCCCACGACATAAAGCACCACTGTGATTATGGAAGCAATAGCAACGGGGCTCCAGAACTCGAATTCCCAGCCGGGAGTTACCATTGCGCTTTCTGCGGCATAGATAAGGCGTCCTAACGACATATCGGAAAGACCCATGCCGATATATGAAAGGAATACTTCGTAAGAAATGTACGAGGGAATTTCTGTAGCTAACAATGTAACAATTACCGAGGTCATAAAAGGCAGTATATTCTTAAGCGCTATCTTTATTGTCGGCGTACCGAGACACCTTGACGCTAAGTTATATTCTCTGTCTCGGATAATAACCACCTGTGTCCGGATAAAATAAGCTATACCTAACCAGCCCGTCACCGTAAGAGCCATAACCATAGTCCAGAAGCTTGCGGTAAACAGCATTACCATAACCGAAATAAACAGTATATAGGGTACGTTTCCGATGATGTTGTAAACCTCCATCATCACAATGTCGACCTTTTTGGAAAAGCCCCAGATTGCGCCGACAATTACGCCCACGGTCATATTGATTGCAGCGCATATAAACGCAAGAGAAATGGAAATTCTCGAACCGAACCAGATTGCGTCAAAGGTTGACTGTCCGGCAGCGCCCGAACCTAAAATCCAGTGAATGCTGAACCCGAATTTATCAATGGCAGCTCCCGGAGTAAGGTGCTTGGCAGCTGCATCGGTAAGATTGGCATACTCCTCGTAATTCGTAACTGCAGGATAAATATATGCAAAAAGAATTACGAAGGCTAAAAGCGCCAAAATGATAATATTAATTTTCTTCTTGAAGAATACACGAAAAACCGAATGCCAATAAGAATAACGGGGAGCAGTAATTTTTTCCGATTCAAGGTCGTTATGATTAACTAATGTAAACAGCTCTTCTTCCGTATAACCGCAGCCGCTGAAATCATAATCCATAGTATTTCCTTACCTTTCTGCAAAATTTTTCTTGCTTTTATCTTGACTTATTCGAGAACGAGATACGGGGGTCTACCATCGCCATAAACAGGTCGCCCAAAATTATGGAAAGCACCGATAACACCGCATAGAACAGGGTAACGCCCACAATAACGCCGTTATCATACTTGTTTATAGCCTCGGTAAGCAAATTACCGGCGCCGGGGACTACGTAAACACGCTCGGTAATGATTGCGCCGGTAAGAGC
The DNA here is from genome assembly GCA_964389845.1 of uncultured Ruminiclostridium sp. Taxonomy (GTDB): domain Bacteria; phylum Bacillota; class Clostridia; order Oscillospirales; family Ruminococcaceae; genus Ruminiclostridium_E. Next base: position 17,657 of record CAYMFX010000011.1, on the reverse strand, counting down.
CGAAAGAACGCTTCCGGGAATACCGTGCACAATAGGTATAATTGCATTTTTCAAAATGTGCTTTGTGAATATCTCGCCCTCGCTTAAGCCTCCCGACCTTGCAAACTTTACATAATCAGAATTCATCTGGTCGATCATATAGCGCCTGATCCATTTCATCAGGTTTGCAATAGAGGGTAAAGCAAGAGAAACGATAGGCAGAATGTACATCGGTACGGTTGGTTCGTTAATATCGAATGCCGTAGGAAGTCCCATAGCCCCGCCTATGGATTTAAACAGGAAAATATAAGCAAGAGAAGGAACGGCTATAATAAACACAATGTAAATGGTTCCCAGCTTGTCCACAAACTTGTTCTTCTTTCTCGCCATAAGTATTCCCAAGGGGATGCCGAGGAAATAAGCAATTATTACTGAAATAATACCTATAACAAAGGAGTATCCCATTTTGGAAAAGCCCTTGCGCACAAGGTCGACATTAGTATAGTCGCTGTCAAAACGCTCGGAGTTGATTACGCTAAGCTCCCTTGAGCCTGCCACATAGGTAGCGGTATGAAGGTCGTCGGCGCTTAATTCCGTAAGACCTGTAGGATAAGTAACCTGAGTAGAAGCAAAAGCGCCCTGTGTATTGGTCATTGTTTTAAATACGTCTATACCCTGATTAACCGAATAGGACGTACCTAAGTTTAAGGTTACAAGATTTTGATGTATAAAAGGAAATGTGCCGTCAACATACATAAGGTATCTGTGAGTGGTGCCGTTTCCGATAATTGCGGGCGAGAACTTCTCACCGCCGTAAACGGGATCGTACCATGTGAACTCCAAGCCCCGTTCTCCTACGTCCTCCTCGACATTGTTGATATTGTCAAAGGTTAAAAGACCGGTGAAGTATTTCCAGGCACGAACAATAAGCGGAGTATCCTTGTAGGCGAATAATATTGCCTGACCTCCGTCGGCGACTTTATTTTTAGATGCCATCACAGCGTCATACCTCATAACGGTATAGCCCTGATCCTGATAATAGTCGGTAAATTTCCCGACATATTCCTTGACCGTATCGGTATCTTTTTCGGGTGTGCGCCCGATTCCAACCGCAGCGAAACGCTCCTCCTCGGTAATCTTGCCGTCAAAGGTTAGCTCATACAAATAATCCTGATAGGTCACATAATCAAGGTAGCCGAATCTTTCCCACCTGGAATAGCGGTAAGAAATCTTGCTGTTGTTTTTGAGCTTGTTATACTGAGCATCTGAAGCAAATATCTGCATTCTGTCCAGCATGGAGTAGATCAAAACCATTACAACGCCCACCACAATGATTATGGAGAAACAGCCGTGAAGTAAACGCTTTAATAAATACTTCGTCATAAACGCATTTCCTTTCAAAAGTCTTGTCCTTTCGGAGGTTAAGGGACAATAAAACTTGTCCCTTAACCTCCGAAAGGACAGCACAAAAAGTTCCGCCCCTTCGGAGATAATCGCTCCTCCGCATATGCCTCTGAGCTAAGTCGGAAGAGTAATATTATAGATATTGCAGGGGAACGGGGGTGACATTCTCCTGCAATACGCTTTAGGATAAAATTATGAAATGCTTTTCTCTTAGAAAATTCCTATAAACTTAGTGCAGTCGCCTTCATAATCGGGAAGCATGGTGTTAAGGAAGGAACGAGGATCGCCGTAGTCAGGACCCCAGCCGGAAGCATCCATAAAGTCAAAGTTCATTTCCGCACCGGTTTCGGAATAGAACATAGCATAGTTACGGTCGTCATAGCTTTCACCCTCAACTACGTTAAGAATTACACATCCGCCGAGAGCGTCTTCAACAGACTGCTTAAGCACATATGCGCCCTGCTTGAACTCGGGAACCTGTGCTGCTACGGGGTAATCGAGGTAAATAGGATTCTCTTTGGAAATTTCAAGACCCTCTGCCTTAAGCTCTTCGATAGCGGTTGCTAATTCAGCAGCGGCAGCCTCGGGATTGTACCAACCGTCAAAGCCGTCGGAGGAAGCCAGCTCTTCGTCGTAAACCTTAGCCTTAAAGCCGTCGGCGGTAAGCTGTGCCTGAACGATTGCGCCGTAGTTTGTGTTTGCCTTAAAGGTTGTATCCGTGCCATTGATAGAAATGGTAGTGTCGCTGGGAAGCGTTACCATGTTGCCGGGAGTGTATGTGTTTCTGAGAGAAGCATACTTAAGCTCATCGCCTGTGAGCTGTGCGTTCTGGTTAGCTCTGTCTAATGACATGTATACTGCAAGACGGAAATGCGCATTCTGAGAAGCGATAATGGAAGCAATCTTCTGTTCCTCGGTCTTCTTGGAAACCATTCTGGAAGCGTCGTTGATATTTTCATACTGACGTCTGTAAAGGTTCAGGAATCCGCCGAAGGTGGTGGAGTCGGTAAGGCTGGTGTAATGATACTTGTCATATACATTGCTTCCGTCCTCGGTAGAAGCTTCCTTTGCCATTGTGATGGTGGCGGAGTTCAGACCCACGCCGTCAACAAATCCTTTGATAGCATCGTCATAAGAGGTCTTGGGGTCGGTAGATTCGGTGTATCTCCAGTTGATCTTATGAACGTTAAGAGCTTCCTTGTTCCAGTAGGAATCATTAGCCTCAAGAGTCATGGAGTTCTTGGAGGTAGCGTTGGTGCATCTGAAAGGACCGCAGTAAGCAATGGAGTTCTGATCCTTAGCGTAAGCATAGGACTCGGTATCCTTGACCTGCTCGTACTCAGCGCCGAACTTACCGCCCAAGCTCTCGTAATAGGTTCTGCTTAAGGGAGCGAAAATTCCGTAGCCTGTCATGGAAGCAAAGTAAGGAGCAGCAACACTAAGAGTATACTGAAGCGTATAATCGTCGGTCGCCTTTACGCCTACCTTGCTGAAATCGAGGTCGTTACCGTCAATATAGTCGGCAGCGCCAACAATAAGATTCTTAACAAGACTCTCTGTACCGCTCTTAGCGTCAAACGCATGCTGCATACCGGCAACGAAGTCGTCGGCTGTAAGCTCGCTGATCTCACGACCCTGAGAATCTACCCACTTTACGCCCTTGCGAAGGTGGAAGGTATAGGTAAGACCGTCGTCGGAAACGTCATAGCTTTCTGCCAATGCGGGCTGCTGTACATTTTCAACGTCGTACTCGAGAAGTCCGTCATAGGTGTTTACAAGGAATTCGGAGTTATCTGCCTCACTGGTGGCAAGAACGTCCCAAGAGGTAAGGTCGGCAGAGTAATAAATGCTCTTTTCGTCCTTAAAGCTATAGCCTTTTCCCTCAAGATACTGCTTAGCCCAAGCAAGATATTCTCCTGTACCCTTAACCTCGTTATAGTGCTGCTTCATTTCCTCTCTGTCTGCGGAGGTGATGAAATCGGTGCACACAATGGATCTGTAGTATCTGTAGTTATCGGTGCCCCACATTACGGGAGATATGGTGTAGCTTGCCAAACGGTTGATAGCGTAAGCGCCTCCGTTTGCCTTAATGGGAATGAATACACCCGCCTCTAAAAGCTTTGCCTCTGCAACCGCCATAAGAGCGTATCTCTTGGAAAGATCGGTGATCTCCTTGTCGGCAACCTCCAAAGCAGCCTTAAATTCGCCCAAATTAGCCTCGTAAATTGCAGATGATGCTTCGGCGTCTGTCATGCCCTCAAAGGGATCCTTAAGCTCGCCGGGTTTAACGTCGCCGCCGTTTGTTGCTTCGCCGCTGCCATCTGTAGAGGGCGCTGCGGAAGTATTGCTTCCTGAGCCGGTGCCTGTTTCAGTACCGCTGCCCGTATTCTGATTACAAGCTGCAACGCTAAGAAGCATAGCCAATACAACAGCTAATGAAACTATTTTTTTCGTCTTCATTTCTTGTTCTTTTTTTCCTCCTGTAAAATCTATTTTAATCTGCCTCGGAACGGTCTCTCCCGTTTCGATTATAAGCAGTTAAAATCCAAATTAAAAGCTTTCAAGCTTATGAGTTATTGCCAAAATCCGTCACTATTCATAATTTTTCTTTTAACTATTGTATTTTATCACAATTTGTCTCTATGCGTTTACGCAACTGCGTATACGCAATGACGTAAAGCGGCTATAATAATATTATCAAATATGCAAAGTTAAGTTATCCAACCATAACCCTCAGTAAGCATTTTTCCCATTAAATCCGCATTTATTACACAAAGCTCTCTTTAATGCAATAAAACCGTACTGTAAAATTTTGAATATTTTTTCTGTCAATCCGTCATTCCAAAAAATAAATTTTGTTACATTGCACAAAAAAAGGAACTGTTGAACAATGTCAGAAGTAAAAAATGCCGTAGTAAAACGAATCGAAAATCTCTGCAAGGAGCGGAGCATAACCGCCAACGAGCTTGCAAACCTTTCGGGAATCACTCCCTCCACCATATACAGCCTGCTGAATCCCGCCAGAGGCAACGCTTCAATAACTACTATTAAAATTATATGCGACGGGCTGAACATCACTCTTTCGGAATTTTTTACCTCTCCCGAATTTGACGCTTTGGAGCAGGAAATAAAATAACGCCGGGAATCCGCTTCTCGGCGTTATTTGCAAAATATCAAAGCTCCCTGTACAAATCGGGAAACAATTCCAAGCTTCTTTTCAGTATCCCGTTTATATGCGCAATTGCGGTGCCGTAATTAGTAAAAGGAATACCGGCGTCCTCTGCGCACTTCATTCTGTACTTCATCTCACGACCGTTAAGCATACAGCCGCCGCAGTGAATAATGAGGGAATACCCGCTCAGCTCCTCCGGAAATTCCGTTCCTGAAGAGGTCTTTATGTTAAAATCCTTCCCCGTGTATTCCCTGAGCCATTTTGGCAGCTTTACCGTGCCGATGTCCTCACACTGTCTGTGATGAGTACAGCCCTCGGAAATAAGCACCGTATCGCCGTCCTTCAGTCTGTCTATGGCGGCGGCGCCCTTGACGGCGGTTGCGAGAAAGCCCTTGTACCGTGCCATTAGAATAGAGAATGAGGTGAGGGGTATTTCGGCGGGAGTGTCGGCGTGTACACGTTTAAAGGCTTGGCTGTCGGTTATCACCATTGCGGGCTTCCTGCCCAGGCTGTTCAAAGCTTCGGGAAGCTCCTTCTCTCTTACGGAAAGGGCAATTGCTCCCGCTTCAAGAATATCCCGTATAGCCTGCTGCTGAGGCAGTATAAGTCTGCCCTTAGGAGCGGAGGAGTCAATGGGAATTACCAGCACCGCAATGTCGGAGGGCTTAAGCAGGTCTCTCACAAGCTTTCGCCCCGTATCCTCCGTCTTAGCAAGAGCGCCTATCATTTCCTTAAGCTCATGAACTCCAACCCCGTTTTTTGCGCTTACAAATATAATATTGTCTTTTTGGGCAACTGCGGGCTGCTTTAAATCGATTTTGTTGAAGACGATAATATAGGGTATCTCCTTTTTCGTAAAAATTTCAATAAGCTCTTTGTCACAGCCTCCGATTCCTTTTTCGGAATCCACCACAAGCACGGCTACATCGGTTTTATTAAGCACCTGCTTTGTTTTCCTTATTCTGAGTGCGCCAAGCTCCCCCTCATCGTCAAAGCCCGCCGTATCTATCATCATAACAGGTCCCAAGGGCAGCAGCTCCATTGCCTTATACACCGGGTCGGTGGTAGTTCCCGCCACATCGGAAACCACTGCAAGCTCCTGACCTGTGACGGCGTTTACAAGGCTTGACTTGCCTGCGTTTCTGCTTCCGAAAAAGCCGATGTGAAGTCTGTTGGCGGAAGGAGTATCGTTTAATCCCATTTTGTTATTCCTCTTTCTTCTGTCTTCTGTACAATAAATTTTTTACAATGATTCCAGTTCGCTTAAATCATAAGGCGTTTCCTGATAAACGCAGAAGTTAAGCCAGTTGCTGTACATCAGGCTTGCATGTCCGTGCCAGGTGATAAGGGGCGGCAGCTCGGGGTTGTTGGAGGGGAAATAGTTTTTCGGTATGTCAATATCGAGTCCCTTTTCGACGTCTCTCAGATACTCGTTTTTCAAGGTGTCACGGTCGTACTCGGCGTGACCTGTAATGAATATCTGTCGGCTTGTGCGGTCCGATATTATGTAGGCTCCCGCTTCGTCGGAATAGGCTAATATAACAAGGTCGGGATTCATTTCAATGTCCGCCGTGCTTACCTCGGTGTATCTGGAATGAGGGACAAAGAACACATCGTCAAAGCCCTTCAGCAGCGGGTGAGAAACCGCCCTCACCTTATGCGGAAACACGCCGAAGAGCTTTTTTTCAAGGGGACGCTTTTGTATTCCGTGATGATAGTAAAGCCCCGCAAAGGCGCCCCAGCAGATATGAACCGTACAAAAGGCGTGAGACCTTGTCCACTTCATAATGCTGCAAAGCTCGCCCCAGTAATTGACCTCCTCAAATTCAAGCTTTTCAACGGGTGCGCCTGTGATAAATATTCCGTCAAAATATTGATCCTTGACCTTATCGAAGGTGGTATAGAAATTGTGAAGATGCTCCCATGAAGTGTTTTTGGGCAAGTGGGTCTCCGTGTAAATCAAGGTTATGTCCACTTGAAGGGGCGTATTGCTTAAAAGCCTCAAAAGCTGAGTTTCCGTCTCTATCTTTGTGGGCATAAGATTGACGATACCGATTTTAAGCGGACGTATATCCTGCCCCAGCGCACGGTCTCTCTCCATTACAAATATATTTTCATTAAGCAGCGTTCTGAACGCCGGAAGTCCGTCGGGTATTTTGATGGGCATTATATCATTCCTTCCATATATGTTAATTGCAGCGGTGTCTTATACTTAAATTTGACAGCAATAAGTATATCACAGTCCGTTTATTTTTTCAAGAGTTGGTTTTTTATGATTTTTTATACAAAAAGTATTGACAAAAAATTTTTCTTGAATATAATATAATTATAATCTGTTTCGGGGCGGAGTGAAATTCTCCACCGGCAGTAAAGTCTGCGAGCCTGAAATCTGCTGAATTGTCAATAGGTTTAGGTTGAATCGGTGAAATTCCGATACCGACGGTATAGTCCGGATGAAAGAATCAGAATGTTTTATACTAATTCCGTTTTAAAAACGTGCTAACGTTTTTAAAATATTCGGCGAAGCCGAATACGCCGCCGAAGGCGGTGCGGAATGTACGTTCAATACTATTTCTTGACGTGACAAAGTCACGTCGGTTCCGCTGAAAGCGGAACCTTTTAAAACGTTCAAAGAACGTTTTAAAATTAGAAATAGTATTAAATCCTTATAAAACATTGTCGCCCCCACTTTCTGATGTGGGGCGTTTTTGTTTTTCCTTTGCAGTATTGTAAAAAACTTGTCAAGGAAAATTCAAAGCGCCCGGTGAGAAAGCTGGGGGCTTCTGCACCCAAAATCACAGGACAGATTAGGAAAGGTGATTTTTATGGAGACAAAGGTTAAAACAGTGAGAAGAGTTCCGACCAATATCCGAAAGCTTGCGGTTACCGCAATGCTGGCAGCCTTAGCGGCGGTCATTCAACTTTATGAGATTCCGGTTCCCGCATTTATTCCCGAATTCGTTAAGCTTGATTTTTCCGAGCTTCCGGCGCTGATTGCTTCGTTTGTCGTGTCGCCGTTGGCGGGAATACCGGTTTGCCTGATAAAAAACATTATTAAGCTTACCACCACCAATTCGGCGGGAGTGGGGGAATTGTGCAATTTCCTTTTAGGCGTTGCCATGGTAGTGCCTGCGGGATTCATCTACAAATACAAAAAGACAAAGGTCGGTGCGCTTATCGCCTGTCTTTGCGGCTGTGTTATCAGCGCCTTGCTCAGCATTTTCGTCAATTATTTTATCAGCTATCCGGTTTATTTTCAGGTTCTTGCTCCCGAAGAAGCGGTTCTTGGAGCATATCGGGCGCTAAACCCCAATGTAAGCAATCTCTGGGACGCTTTAATATGGTTCAATGCCCCTTTCACATTTATTAAAATGCTGATTGATTCCGTTATTACATTCTTGATATATAAGCCACTTTCAAATGCCCTTAAAAGAGTTTGGTAGTAATATCAAAAATCAACATCATTAACAACTCTGACATACCTCATCAAAGGATACTCCCCGTCATGCCCCTCCTCCGAAAAATATTCGGACATATTCTTAGCCTTAGTTACTCGTGTGACGCCGCATTTAGCAAGCAATTCCGACAATCCCCCAATCTCTCCCTCAGCGCATATCAGCCCCGCTGTCTGAAGATACCCCTTCTTTCGGCGGAGTACGGGAACAATTTTTTTCCTCGGCAGCTTTTTCACAAGCACATTGCACATCATTGGAGACAGCTCAAGCTCACTGTCATTGCAAACCGTGAGAGTGCAGCCCTTGCCCTTGTAGATATTGCGGGAGGTCTTTTCGCTGCGCAAAAAGCTCTCTAACAAATCGGTGCGTTCAAGCAGGCTCATGTGGGCTTTTCCGCCTGTCGATTTGGGAACGGAAGCAGACGCTGCCCTTTCAAATACGGGAAGAAAAACCTTGCAGAACCTATGCAGATCATCATCGTTATCGGTTTCAATATATACTACCTGACAGGAGCTGCACAAAAGCTGCTTTGTTGTTACAATATGCTTTGCCAAATCAGCTAAATCGGAATCATTTTCATTAAGCTTTTCCATACGCTCGTGAGAGATATAAACAAAGCCCAATTTGTGTCCCCACTCAATCAGCTTAGCCGAAACGGGAGCCAACTGTCTCACCGCCTTTACCGCCGCTTCACCGCCCCAAACCACTATTCCGTCCGACATAGCCGCCATTTTCTCCATTGCGTGAATATCCGAAGAGGGGGTATCGAAAACATAAATGTAATCGGACAGCGCAGGCTCATATTGGATAAGCCTGCTAATAATTTCCACCGACAAGCCGTTGTCCGCCTGAGGCAGCTTTAAAATATTTATATTGCCCGTAAGAAGCCCTTCGGCGATGCTGAAAGCGGGCAGACCGTCCATATTTCCCGCCGCAATGTGAAAAAGCACTCCCAAAGGCATAATTTTTGTTTTTACCGCTCCTTGATTTTTGGGAACAGTGACAAGCTCTCTATGAAGCTTTTGCTCTAAATTTTCTTTTTTGAGCATTTCGGCGGCAAGGGCTTTATACCTTTCCGGCTCGTCCACAGGCAGGGAGAAAATCAAATCGTCATACCTTCCTACCCTGACCTCATTGCCCAAACGTTGAACGGCGGCAATCACCTTTTCGGGGTCAAGGGGAGCGGCGGCGAGGGTCATATTGATTTTCCTCTCCATTACCGACAATATTCTGTCCTGATACTTTGAATCGTAAATTTTTCCGCCTGCAATAATCATAATAGCTCCATTTTCTTCATAATTTCTTCTGCACCGGCAGCGCAGGTTTTCATGCTGTCGGGAGCAACCCTGCCTATAATTTCAAGATAGGGGGATTTAATGCCGCAGCCGCAGTCCTTGCGGATAACCCCCAAATCGTCTGTCATTACGCTTAAAATAGGAGTAGCCGCCACCATAGGGGTGATAAGATTTACAAGACCGATTTCTCCTGCCTTAAGAGGCTTAAAGGTCTCGGGGTCACGAATAATCACCCTGCTGTAAGCGGGAATGTGAAAGTGATGATTTTTGCAGTCACAATACAGTATGGGGTGTTCCACTGCGCCGAAAAATTCTATTATATTGTCCTCGGTTATCCCCAAAACCTTTTCGGCAAGCCGATAAACGGTTTCCTTATCCGCCTTTTCCGAATAGAACTGCTTCCAGCCGCCGCCTAATAATATTTTTGAGCCTTCGGGCATTTTTACTCTGATTCCTCTCTCCTCCATCATCTTCAAAAGAAAGTAGGTGTAAGCGGGGAACCCCATAAATCGGCACGGAAACAAAGATTGTGAATATTTTTTTACAGCGGAAATCACTCCTTCAAAGTCGGGAGAATATTTTCCGTTTTTATATTTCAAGATATAGGTTCTGCTAAGGCAAGGCGTGAACAATGTTGCGCCGGTGGCTGTTTTGGTAACGGCGGTGCGGTTTCCTCTGTGAGGCTTGTAGCCCATTAAAATATAGTTGCAGGGTATGGGAGAAAACAACCCCCTTCTGCCGCCAATTTTCAGCACCATTTTTAAGCCGCAGATAAGGGAGCCGGTATCAAATCCTACCTCGCTGACATTGCCGCCGCTGGTACCGGAGGATGTGGCTTTGATGGGCATTCTGTACCGCGGCATTGCAAACATTTTATTGCGCTTGTACAGCATTGTGGGAATGAACGGTATATCGCTTATTCTTCCGAAATTAGCCGCCTTTCTTGGGTCATAGCCTAAACCCTCAAGGATTTCTCTGTACTCCTTGCAGTTATAGTAGCAATACAAGCAGTTTTCCATTGCCGCAAGAGCAAATAAGCGATTACTTCCCGATATATCATATGGATTCTTTACCGAAAACAGCTTTTTCCTGTAAATCATGAATACCTCTCAAATTATTATATACTAAAAAACAATTAAACTATAGCTAATTGGGGGAGCAATAGTAAAAACATAATGCCGCCAACTTAAAGGCGGCATTTAAAATATTCAATTGTCATTTAAAAGTGTCCATTGGAGTAATCCCCCGAACTATAAAGTTTTGGCGATTATTAAGTTAAACTTTCCATTGGCGTAATCTCCCTAACCGTAAAGTCTGGTGATTGCTAAGTTAAACTGTCCATTGGCGTAATCCCCTTTAAAAATTTGGTTTAGGTGATTCTAAAAACAGTCTTATCATTGGAACCACTCCCCTTTATAAAAACGGGATTATATAAAATAATCATATGGCTTTCTATTTTAATCGCCGATTGCGGCGGTTTCGCAGGATAACCTGCGCCATACGTTAAATACTGAATTGCAGCAGTGATAATGCAAGATTATTTATATGAACTAAATGTTCTCATTGAAGCCGCTTCGGAAATGTTGCAGCCGTTAGAGCTGAAATTTCTTCTGTCTGACTGTAGTATCAGTCTTGCAGGTCACGAGCCGCAATTCGTGACGATTTAGATATAGATTCTGTTTCCATTGGACTCGCCGCCTTTCCCGATAAAATTTATACGGCTGCTCACCGTACATTGAAATCCTCCAAAATTCGGAACCGTTCTGTAAAGCAATCAAAATCATGCGTCCAAACCGGATTCTTTCATCGTAGGAAATCGCTACATTAGCATTAAGCATCAAGGCATTTCGTACTTGCGGTTCTAATGTAAACCTCTATTTAATAATTCACCCTGTAATAATCTGTAAATTGCTTAGTTAAGAAGCCTTTTTGGTGAATCCGTACTAATGATAAATTTATCTGCCTTTGCTGTATGCCCCCTCGAAGCAGTCCCTGCATTAATTCCAATCCTGTCGTTCATCAGAGATTTGGCTGTGCATCGACTTAACCTTTTCGGTTCTTCGAGCTTTTCTGTTTCTCTTTCCTTGGTTATATAATAACACAAGGAACTGCCTATGTCAACAGTTTTCTTGTTGTTCTTTTGCATATATTTTTTTATCATTGTGGAATACTTTTGTAGCATTTTACACATAAATTCAAAATATCCAAAAAAATGAAATAACTTACTATTGACATTAAGCAAATGATAATATATAATTAAAATGTTGTTGAGGATTATATGTAACAGAAAGGTATTTAAAATGGCGGACGAAAAGGAATTGCACGGCAGCGAGGAGCTTGAAGAATACGAGCCTCAGATTGTGGAGCTTGACGGCGAGCCTTTCGAGGTTATTGACGCTATATGCTACAACGGTCAGAACTACGTGGCGTTGGTTCCCTACACTGAGGACGATGAGCTTGAAACTGATGATGTGGAATTTATCATTTTGAAGGAAGTTGAGGAAAACGGCGAATATATGCTTTCCACCATTGACGACGACGATCTTTACAATGAAGTGGGAGAAGCGTTTATAGAGCATCTGAACTCGGTTTTCGACGATGAAAATGATGATGAGCATGAGGACGGCTGCTGCTGCGATGAATGCAAATAAATGCAGGACTTGAAGAAATTGCCTTCGATAATAACGCATTTTTGAGCTGCAAAATAAAATAATAGTAATAATCTTACTGCTCCGTTTTGTTAGTGTGATGGTTCATAAAATCCAACACATAGTTAAAAGGGATTTCTCGATTACAGCGGATTGCAGACCTCCCGTACTGCGGACGAAGGGAGCGTGAACCTGTAAGGAGATCTTACCCACCCTGCTCAAAAGCGGGTTTTTATTTCATCATGCGACGGCGCGGCGGTTCCTTGGAGCCTTCTTCGGAGGGCTCCAAGTTTTTTGTAAGAACGTGTCCCAATAGGATCGGTGCACGCCTTTACGGCAAAATTTTCCTCGCTCTTTGTCAGAAAAGCTTGAAATACATCAAGTATTCCTGCGCTTTTCTTCCTTGATCGAGAAAAATTTTGCTCGTAAATTCGCACACCGCTCCTATTGGAACAAGTTCTAAAAAATGTACCCGTCAAAACCAATTAAAAGGTTCAGACGGGTATATTGTCGTAAAAACAAAAATACAAATAACCGAAGCAAATCTGACTGCTTCATTTATTATGTTATGCGGAAGCCTTCTTAGCCATTCTTGATTTAAGACGGGCAGCCTTATTCTTGTGGATAAGACCCTTACCGGCAGCCTTATCAAGCTTTTTAACTGCTGCAAGTCTTGCCTCGGCGGTAGCGCCCTCCGCTCTTGCGTTCTTCATAATGGTCTTGAGCTGAGTTTTAGCAGCCTTATTGCGAGCCTGTCTCACCTTAGAAACCAATACTCTCTTTTTTGCAGATTTAATGTTAGGCATAATTTACACCTCCTTACGATTTATAGATGAAAAAGCAAATGTCTGAATAAATCTCTGTTAAAGCGATTTATGACAAATACTTCTTTTTCTGCTCGATATATTTTACCACAAAACCAAAAAAAATTCAAGCTATTTTTATAATATTATAACTTTTTAACAAAGCATTGAAAAAAATCGCCTTGAACAGCATAATTATTGTTGATTTTTCACAATATATTGTATAGTTGGGCAACAAAAGCACCAACAACAATCTTATAAAAAATCAATCGGGGGAATATTTATGAAACGCAGCGATTTAATTTCCGAATTTGCCTTAGAACCGCAAGGCGGCGACGTAACGCTGATCGAAGAGCATTTCGGCGGTATAAAAGCTTCCTGCGTCAGCTTGGGAAAACAAAGCGGCAAGCTGATAGGAAAGCCCTCGGGAAAATACATCACTCTTCATTGCGAGGATAAAGACATTATAAGCTGCTCTGCCGCACTGTCTCACTATCTTGCCGAATTGCTGAAGCCCTTGGGGGATTGGGAGCGGGTACTTGTTGCGGGATTGGGCAACGAGTGGGTAACGCCCGACAGCTTAGGCGCAAAAACGGTGCGAAGGATTCCCGCCACTGCCCATTTATCAAAAATAGAAGAGTTTGAACAATTGGGAATGCGTCCCGTGGCAGTTCTCGAAATGGGAGTAATGGGGCAAACAGGCTTTGAAAGCGCCGATTACCTTAGGTGCGTCATAAAAGACTTTTTGCCCGCCGCAGTAATTGTGATAGACAGCCTTGCCTGCTCCGAATTTTCCAGATTGGGCACTACCCTCCAGCTTACCGATACGGGAATCGCTCCCGGAAGCGGCGTTGGCGGCAAGCGAAAGGAGCTTAACAGCAAAACCTTAGAAACCAAGGTGATAGCCGTAGGAGTTCCCACCGTCATAGATTTAGACAGCGTAGCAGACTTAAATCAGCCCTCGATGATGGTAACTCCGAGAGGAATAAATTCAATAATCGGGAAATACTCCGAAATAATAGCTTCGGGGATTAACTCCACTCTTAACCCTTCACTGAGCCTTGAGGAAATTGAGCTGCTAAAAGGCGAATATGATGAATAGCGGGATTATTCGGACTGCCACTTTTTGATATATTCGCATAATTCCGTCGCCATTTCCGACTGCTCGGTTGCTCTGGGGTGTCCCGGCGTAGCCCTGCCGCAGCGTGAAAAGGTGAAATGTCTGATGTTTTCGTCATTCAGCTCCTGCTCTATTTCATCAAGATATTTGTCCCAGCGCGGGTCGTGCATCAGCACCGTAAGCATCATCAAAACCTTAACGGGTTTTTTGTACCTCTCCCTTAAATCAAGAACAATCTTCTTGTAGGTCTCCTTCCAATGCTTTATGAATTCGGGAGCCTCTGTTTTTTCGGGAAAAGGATTGGGGTCGTTCTGACCTATTGCAAAAATAATCAAATCAGGGGTAAACCGTGAAAAATCCCAATCGGTGAAGCCCTCCCTCGAGTACCTGACATAGCTCAGCTTATCATATGTGGTTTCCACTCCAAGGAGATTTTCCGGCTCCGGACCGTTGTAGAACCCAGTTTTATCCAAAAGGGCAATGCCGCCCTGGGAATTGTTGTGAACGTAAGCGTTAAGCCGTCTGCTAAGCTGCATAGGGTAGCTGAACCAGCTGTTGTCGTGTATGCCGTTTCTGTGGCTGTCATTGTCAATCGTGCCTTCGTTGTAAATCGCCTCGGTTATCTCTCCGGCGGAAACGCTGTCCCCGAACACCTCGATATTAAGGGAGTAATTCTTCTGAGGATTCTCGACCTGACCGTCCTCCTCTATTTCAATGCCGCCGAAGCGAAGGTAATTGGCAGCCCCCTGTCTCTTAAACACAATAAGACTGTGCCAACCGTTGTTGTTATCGGAAAAATAACCGTTCTCAACGTTGTCGGAAACCTCGATATACAGCTCCTTATCATTTTCAGTTAAATGATACTTATATTGAACACCGTCTAAAACCGCCCCTACCGAGCAGTAATCTCCCAATTTTTCGTTAGTGATATAAAAGCCTATTTTCTTGCTTTTAAACCTTATTTCAACATTGCTTCCCGCATATATGAGCAGCGGGTTTTCCGCTTCTGAAAAATCGATTCTCCCCATATAGGAGAAGGCTTTATTGTCCGGTAATATTCTCATTGATAAACGTCCTTTTCATAATTATTGATTCTTTGCAAAGTTCCAAGCGTCACGACACATCTGTTCAATTCCCCGATCAGCCTTCCATTTAAGCTCCTTATTTGCCTTAGCGGGATTGGAGTAGCATACGGCGGCGTCTCCGGCTCTTCTTCCTGCGATCACATAAGGCACCTTAACGCCGTTTACCTTTTCAAAGGCGTTTATTATCTCAAGCACCGAGTAACCCTTGCCTGTACCTAAATTATAAGCAATAGCGCCCTTGTTATTGCGCACCGAGTCTATTGCCGCCAAATGACCCTTAGCCAAATCAACAACGTGAATGTAGTCTCTTATGCAGGTTCCGTCAGGCGTGGGATAATCGTTTCCGAACACCGATAAATTAGGATTCTTTCCTGTTGCCACCTTAAGAATAATGGGCATCAGGTTGTTGGGAATGCCGTTGGGATCTTCTCCGATACGTCCGCTTTCATGTGCGCCGATAGGGTTAAAGTAACGCAGCAGCGCCACGCTCCACCTGTCGTCAGCCTTGCACAATTCTCTGCACATATTCTCTATCATAAGCTTGGTGCTTCCGTAAGGGTTGATAGAGGAAAGAGGGAAGTCCTCGGTAACGGGAACCTTTTCGGGGAATCCGTACACGGTTGCGGAAGAGCTGAACACAAATCTTCTGCAGCCGAACTCTTCCATAACCTCCAATACCGAAAGAGCGGTATCAATATTGTTGCGGTAGTACATTATCGGCTTTTCACAGCTCTCGCCGACTGCTTTGTAGCCGGCAAAATGTATTACCTCCTCTATGAAGTTCTCACGGAAGATTTTTCTGAGCAGCTCCTTGTCTGCGGCGTCCCCTTCATAGAAGCCGAAGCCCTTTCCCGTTATATCCTGTATTGCATTAATCACCCACGGCTTGGAGTTAAAAAAGTTATCAATAACAATAACGTCCTCGCCCGCTTCCAAAAGCTCTACAACCGTATGTGAACCGATATAGCCTGTGCCGCCTGTTACTAATACTGCCATAATAATACCTCCGAATTTATATTTGATACTATGCTTTCCTATTTTGATTATAACCCCTTTGAAATTAAAAGTCAATAATATTGAAAAACTTTAAAGGCTTATGCTGATTATGCTATGAATTATTTTGCAAAAAAAGAAGAACCCCGAAAAGGGATTCCAAAATAAAATAATAAGAATGTGTAGAACAAAAGAAAGGAGACAACTAAAAAGTAAGTAAATCAATTCGATTTAACTTGATTATATTATAACCTCTTTTGTTGCATTTGTCAATAACTTTTGGCAAATTTAAATATATTTGTGTTATCCTACAAATGGATATGTTGAAAATTAACAAAAGAACCACTTTACATTGTTATTATGCACAATTTATAAAGAAATATTTGTACATAATGTATATTTGTAGTATTTCTCAAAATCTTATACATTAAATCTGAACAAAACAACGTCTCCGTCCTGCATAACATATTCCTTGCCCTCAAGTCTCACAAGCCCTTTTTCCTTAGCGCCCGCCATGCCTCCGTTGTCGACAAGGTCGTTAAAGGACACTACCTCGGCTCTGATAAATCCCTTTTCAAAATCGGTGTGAATCTTGCCCGCTGCCTGTGGAGCCTTGGTACCTTTGTTGATTGTCCAGGCTCTTACCTCCTGAGGTCCGGCAGTAAGGAAAGAAATCAATCCTAAAAGCGAGTATCCCTTGCTGATAATACGGTTAAGCCCGCTTTCCTCAAGTCCTAAGTCGGCAAGGAACATATCTCTGTCCTCTTTCTCCATTCCCGCAATCTCAGCCTCAATTTGTGCACATATCGGAAGAACGGTGCTGTTTTCCTTTTCGGCAATGTCAAGAACGGCTTTATACTGGGCATTGTTGTTTATATTGCCGGTAAAATCCTTTTCGCTGAGATTGGCGGCATAAATAACCGGCTTATTGGACAGCAGGGGGGTGGTTTTTATTATCTCCTTCTCCTCCTCGGAAAATTCAAAGGAGCGGGCGGTGCCGCCGTCCTCCATATGAGCAATAAGCTTTTCCAAAAAGTCAATCTCCTTCTGCATTCCCTTATCGCCCTTCAGCAGCTTTTTGTCCTTGTCAAGACGGCGCTGCAAAATTTCCAAATCGCTGAAAATAAGCTCAAGGTTTATCGTTTCAATATCCCTTGCCGCACCGATTGAGCCGTCGACATGAATAATATTGTCGTCCTCAAAGCAGCGCACCACATGAACTATAGCGTCAACCTCTCTGATATCCGCAAGGAATTTATTGCCAAGTCCTTCGCCCTTTGACGCTCCCTTGACAAGTCCCGCAATGTCCACAAATTCAAGAACAGCGGGGGTGAATTTTTCGGGATTGTACATTTCCGCCAGCTTGTCTAACCTTTTATCGGGAACGCTCACAATGCCCACATTAGGCTCTATGGTGCAGAAGGGATAGTTTGCCGATTCTGCGCCGGCGTTGGTGAGCGCATTAAACAGTGTGCTTTTTCCCACGTTGGGGAGTCCTACCATTCCTAATTTCATAACTTTTCATATCTCCTTTATTTATCGGTATTTATTGAATTTTTGAGGTACTGTTCGCACCAATTTCGCACAATTGAATTATACAACTTATAAGTATAGCATTTATGTAAATCGTTGTCAATAAAGTTGTCATTTTAAGTTTCCCCAAAATTCAGTCTTGACATTTCAGAAGAAGAAAACAAAAACAA
>CAYMFX010000010.1:18364-31228 GCA_964389845.1 uncultured Ruminiclostridium sp. | reverse complement strand
AAGGAGGTTAAGTAATGGATATTTTTAAGAATATTGCAATAATCCTTCTTACGGGAATACTTACCGAAAACTTTGTACTCAGCAAATTCTTGGGTATTTGTCCATTCCTCGGAGTATCAAAAAAGGCAAGCAGCTCACTCGGAATGGGCGTTGCGGTAACATTTGTAATGGTATTCGCCACTATGGCTACTTACCCCATTTATCACGGGGTGTTGGTGCCGCTTAATATGGAATATATGCAGACGGTGGCGTTTATTCTGATAATTGCGCTTCTTGTTCAGTTAGTTGAAATGGCTATGAAAAAGTATATGCCGCCTCTTTATAAGGCTCTCGGCGTTTACTTGCCGCTTATTACCACTAACTGTGCCGTTCTCGGCGTTACCATACTGAATATCGACAACGGTTACGGATTCGGAGATTCAATCGTCAACGCCCTCGGTGCGGGTATAGGATTCCTGCTTGTAATGCTGATTTTCTCTGGGGTAAGAGGCAGAATAGAGCGCTGTAACGTTCCAAAGGCGCTTCAGGGTACGCCTATAACATTGATTGCGGCTTCAATAGTATCCTTGGCGTTTATTGGCTTCGGCGGTATAGTCGATAATATTTTCGGAGGATAAGGCAGGCTGATATGGATATTGTACTGAGAATTTTATTTTTCCTTTTGATAGGCGGAGCGGCGGGCGCTCTGCTGACCTTTGCGGGAAAGCTGTTTTTTGTAAAGACCGATGAGACGGTGGAGAAAATAACGGAGGCGCTTCCCGGAGCTAACTGCGGCGGCTGCGGCTTTGCAGGCTGTTCCGATTACGCCAATGCCATTGCCAAGGGAGAGGCTAAACCCAATCTTTGTTCTCCCGGAGGCGCTGAGGTAAACCGCAAGATAAGCGGTATTCTCGGAGTTGCCGTAGAGGAAACCGACCCTGTGGCAGCATATGTTCACTGCAACGGCTGTAACGGCGCAGTTAAGGATAAATATGTTTATTCGGGCACTAAGAGCTGTGTTGCTGCGGAAAAGTTCTATAACGGCAAAAGCGACTGCTCATACGGCTGTTTGGGCTTTGGAGACTGCGTAAATGTATGCGACAGCGGAGCAATCGAGATAAAGGACGGGGTTTCGGTTATTAATCCCGCTAAATGTATCGCCTGCGGCAAGTGCATTAAGGCTTGTCCCAATCACCTTATTTCATTTAAGAAGAAATCAACGCCCATAGCGGTAAGATGTTCCTCGGGAGACGTGGGAAAGGTTACAAGAGCAGTCTGCAAAAACGGCTGTATCGGCTGCGGTCTTTGCGTTAAGAAATGCTCGGAGGGCGCAATAACCCTGAACAACAACCATGCGGAGATAGATTACAATAAGTGCAGGGCTTGCGGTATCTGTGCGGAGGCTTGTCCTGTTAAGTGCATTGAAATCCTCAGTAAATGTGCTGAGTAATCAAAATCCGATGTCCCCCGCCTCTTAGGCGGCGGGTTCCATTCAGTCTTTCAGTGGGGGATACAATCCCCCACTGAAACCCTGAGGGGCTTACGCCCCTGGATTTTTCATAAATTCGGGGCGATGCCCCTCATTGAATATTTAAAGGAATTACAGATTTGAGAAATCTTTTAAAAATTATTATTTCGGTAATCGGGGATTACTCCCGCCATATCGGCGGAGCAAAAATTAAAGAATATCAAAGCGAGGATTCGCTTTCAAAGGATATTTTAGAGCAGGAGCTGTTAAAAACGAACAGCGGAAGAGTTTTTCTTTTTGCAGTTCCTGCCGTTATTCTTTCTATTGTGTTTTCCGTTATGACCATTGCGGGAATGAACAGGGGAGATATAAGGGAATCTATATTATGCCTGTCCGGGCTTCTTTTGATTGTGTTTGGCTGCGGCTCTACGGCGGTGCTTGTTTACCGCGGGTACAGAGGGAGAAAGACCGATAAAAGGAAGCTCAGAGGGCTTATTTTTTCTTTTTGGCTCATTTTTTCGATAGGACTTTTGCTGATAACCATTGCCGATTTCAGCGTTAATGTGTTCGCCTGGAGGTTTTACCTTTATCTTGCGGTGATGACTATAGTGCCGCTTTTTGACATTAAAGTCTCCGCAGTTCTTATTGCTCCCTATTTGGTTCTTAATTTGTTTTTTGGGGCAGTGTTCGGTGCTGATTTTGTTGTTTTGGCTTTGGCGGTGGTGTTTTCGCTGGCTTACTTGGTGACCTCGGGACTTGTTTACAGCTCTCACTGCTGTCTTGTGATAGGCGACAGACGGCTTAACACAGCTAACGAGCGTGTAAGGCAAATGGACGAGAAGGATTCTCTCACCGGTATGCTGAACAAAAAAGGTCTTTCGAGAAGGCTTATGGATATTATTGACAGAGGGGTTGACCGCAATATTGCCGCCGTGTTCTTTGACATTGACGATTTTCGGGAATATAATCATTGTCACAAGGATCAGGAGGGGGATCAGTGCCTTTATAATATCTGTAACTGCATAAGAATAACGGCTAAAAGCAAGACTGATATTGTATCAAGGTACGGCGGCGACGAATTTGTTCTCATATTGCAGGACGTTAAGGAATATGACCTTATTTATTTTGCGGAGCAGCTAAGGAGCAGCGTCGAACGTATGGCGCAGCCCTTCACCGACGGCAAGGACGGAAGGATTGTGACGGTTTCGGTGGGGGTGTCCTCGATAATAGAAGGAGAGCTTGAGGATTATTCGGGATTGCTTAAGGAAGCGGAGGACAGTCTTGTATTGGCTAAGAAGGGCGGTAAAAACTGTGTGGCATATCTCGGAAATGTGTTCAGAGCAATTGAAAATTAAGCCAAATGCTACGAAAAGTAGCAAAAAAATTCAAAATGTCAGCCCGAATTGCTTGTAATGCAAAACTAAGTTTCCTATACTGAATATATCAAATTTAAGGAGGTCACTAAGATGACATTTGCAGAAAAACTCAGAAACGTTCGTAAACAGGCAGGGCTTTCACAGGAACAGCTTGCAGAGAAAATAGGAGTATCAAGACAAGCGGTTACCAAATGGGAAACCGATTCGGGGGTTCCGGACATTGAAAACATTAAGTCAATCTCGGCGCTTTTCCATATTTCAATTGACGAGCTGCTTTCCAATGAAACCGACACAAAGAAAACCAACGATTTTCTCTTCGAGAGCGTAACAGAATATGATATTGCAGAGCCGAAGCATTACGATATGAATTTTGGGGGAGCTAAGAAGCTTGTTTTATCGGGCTATCAGGGTGAGAAAATCCGTGTCCGTTTAGCTTCCGACACCTTGCCTACGCTTCAAAGCGACTTTAAGATTAAGATAGACGATAATAAAAGGCGCATTGATGTGGATTTAAGCAGATTGAACGGTATTACTGAGGCGGCGGCTAAGGAGGCATTGTATATTTTCGTTATGGTTCCTTCACCGTATATGGGAAAGATTGAGTGCGGGGTAAATGCCGAGGAAATTGAGCTGAGTTCTATTGAATGTGAGAACATTGAACTTGAATCAAAGTTTTCCAATGTTGTGTTGGACGGGGTTATAGGTACGGTTGAAATAGATTGTAACCTTGATATGAACATTCTTTGCAAGAGCTTGAACGGTGCTGTTGAAATTAATCAGGTTTCGGCAACGTCAAGAATCGCCGTTCCCGAGGGTACAAGCTTTGCCGCTGTTAAGAAGGGAATTAATACAAGTATTTCCTTTGAGAAGGACGGCAAGCCTACAGAACCTTTTGATGTAAAGGATTCGGACAATGTAATAGAATTGAACGGTATGAAAAGCGAGCTTGTTATCTGCACCGAGGCTGGTAATTGACAATGTATAGTTGACAATGGAAAATTGCGGAATCGCCTACGGCGATGATTTTGAATTTGGCAGTGGATTTTTGTTTATTCATTAGAGGTGACCTAAAGGAGCTTACGGTATGATAATTCTTATAGCAGGCGCTTCCCATACGGGAAAAACCTTGTTGGCGCAAAGGCTGCTTGAAAAATATAAGTACCCCTACCTGTCAATGGATCATTTGAAAATGGGACTTATCAGAAGCGGTAATACCTCACTCACGCCTACAAGCAGCGATGAAGAAATGACGGATTATCTGTTTCCGATTGTTAGTGAAATGATAAAAACCTGCGTTGAGAATCGGCAGAATCTTATTGTAGAAGGGTGTTATATTCCTTTTGACTATGATAAATACTTTGAAAAAGAATATCTTGAAAATATCAGATTTTATTGCCTTGTAATGAGTGAAAATTATATAAGAAAGCATTTTAGCGAAATAAAGAATAATGAAAATGTTATAGAAAAACGTTTGGAGGATAAGGATTTTACTTTGGAAAGCGCAATCAGGGATAACGCACGAATGCGGGAGATGTGCGGAAGGTTTGAACAAAATATGATTCTGATTGATAAAGAATACAAGATTGACATAGAGTGAGAACATGTTTCAAGGAGTAGTTATGGAAAAAATTAATATTCGCCGTGCCGCTCAATCGGATATAGGCTATATAGACAAGCTGCTTTACGAGGTACATAAGGTTCACAGCGACGTGCGCCCCGATTTGTTCAAGAGCGGGGCTAAAAAGTATCGTGATGATGAGCTTGCCAAGATTTTTGCCGATGATAATCGTCCTGTTTTTGTTGCGGAGAAGGACGGCAGAGTTTTAGGGTATGCTTTCTGTATTCATAAGCAGTTTATTGACGATAATAATATGACTGATGTTAAGACGCTTTATATTGATGATTTATGCGTTGATGAGGACGTTCGGGGAGAGCATATCGGGAGCTTGCTGTATGAATATGTGATTAGTTATGCGAGGAAACAGGGATATTACAACGTTACTCTTAATGTGTGGGCGGATAATGTCAATGCGGTAGGGTTCTATGAGAAGCTTGGGCTTAAGATTCAGAAAATCGGAATGGAAAAGATATTGTAATAGCTTGTATATTGGATTTCAGCAAGGAAAGGACGGCATTGTTATGACAGATAAGGAAATTAAGGTTCAGCGTTATCGTGAGGAAAATAAGTCGGTTATATTCGGAGAGACCGTTTTTGCAGGCTCGTCTCTTATGGAGATGTTTCCAATCAACAAGCTGCTTGCTGAGCATAGCGACGACACGGTTATTTACAACAGGGGAGTGGGGGGATTCCTTACGGGGGAGCTTCTCGATGCTGTTGATGCTTGTGTTACCGATTTGAAGCCCTCAAAGGTTTTTATCAATATCGGAACCAATGACCTTAGCTGGGAGAGTATTTCCATAGATGAGGTTATGAAGAACTACGATAAGATTATCTGCTCCATTGAAAAAGCTGTTCCGGGTGTTAAAATATACCTTATGGCTTACTACCCGGTGAATTATGAGGCGGCAGCGGAGGAAATGAAGGAGTGCCTGAAGATACGCAGCAATGAAAAGCTTCGGAGGGCAAACGCCGAGGTAAAGAGGCTTGCGGAAAGTCACGGGCAAAGGTACATTGACATAAATAAGAATCTGACCGACAGTATGGGGAGACTTAAAGCCGAGTATACCATTGAAGGGCTTCATATCAATGAGGACGGGTATCGGGCTGTATATGAGGACATTATGAGGTTCGTTAAGGAGTGAAAAAAGATAGTTTATTTATCAGCGTTTACCTTTCCAGATAAAGACGAGGAATGGAATTTTTTCTGCGAGCAAAGGATGACCTGCTATAACAGTTTTTATCCATTTCAGGTACTGTCTGAGAAAGGCATAGAGTCCTTGGACTTCTCACATATTACCGTCTTTTACGGCGGGAACGGAAGCGGAAAGACAACTGCCCTTAACATTATCGGGGAAAGCTTGGGAGTAAATCGGGATTCGCTTTATAATCGGAGCAGTTTTTTCGAGGAGTATACAAGGCTTTGTCATTATGAGCTTAATTCTTCCCTGCCCGAAAACAGCAGGATAATTACCAGCGATGATGTTTTCGACTACATTCTCAACGTGAGAAGTATAAACTCAGGAGTGGACGAAAGGCGTGAGGAGCTTTTCGAGAGGTACAATGAAGCTAAGTTTGCAAAATTTAAAATGAGTTCCTTGGAGGATTTGGACAGGCTGAGGGAAATAAATTCGACCCGCAGCAGCACCAAGTCAAGCTACGTTAAGAAAAAATTAAAGGGCAATGTGAGGGAGCATTCCAACGGCGAGAACGCTTATTTTTATTTTTTCGAGAAAATTAAAGAGAACGGGCTTTACCTTCTTGACGAGCCTGAAAACAGTCTGTCTCCCTCCCGTCAGCTCGAAATATTGGATATAATCGAGGATTGTGCAGGGTGTTTGGGCTGTCAGTTCGTTATCGCTACTCATTCGCCGTTTTTGCTGTCGGCTAAGGGAGCGAGAATTTATGATTTTGACAGCAATCCCCTTGAGGTGAAGGAGTGGACGGAGCTTGAAAATGTAAGGCTCTATTATGATTTTTTTAAAAAGCATCGGGAGGAATTTGAATAATGTCTGACAGTCGGAAGCAGGTTAAGGTGTTGGGGTATGAATTTTTTAACAGGGATAAGCTTGTGGTGGCTAAGGAATTGGCGGGAAAGATCGTTGCACGAAAAAAGCCCGACGGGGAAATAGTCAGGGTGAGAATAGCCGAAACGGAGGCTTACGGGGGAGAGGAGGACAAGGCTTGTCATGCTTCAAAAGGAAAAACGCCCCGCACAAGGCTGCTTTACGGTAAAGCCGGTATAATTTACGTTTATCTTTGCTATGGTATGCACTGGCTTATGAACATCATCACCGGCGAGGAAGGCGACCCTCAGGGAGTGCTGCTGAGAGCAGGCGAGGGCAAGCTGAACGGTCCTGCTAAGCTTACAAGGGCTGTCGGCATTGACGGCAGCTTTAACGGGGCAACAATATGCGGCAATCCCAATATTTGGATTGAGGACGACGGAAAAGAATTTAAGCTTGAAACCGCTCCGAGAGTCGGTATTGACTATGCCGGGGAGGAATGGAAAAATAAGCCTTGGAGATTTATTATAAAATGAATTTTGTACATTGTTCAAAAAGTACAAGCGAAAGGAATGTATATTATGGAAAATGAAGTTTATCCTA
The DNA here is from genome assembly GCA_964389845.1 of uncultured Ruminiclostridium sp. GTDB lineage: Bacteria > Bacillota > Clostridia > Oscillospirales > Ruminococcaceae > Ruminiclostridium_E. The sequence continues at coordinate 24,178 of CAYMFX010000010.1, read as the reverse complement.
AAAAGGACTTTTACAATATTGACGATTTAATTGCAATTATGAAGATACTCAGAGGCGAGAACGGCTGTGCATGGGACAGAGAGCAGGATCATAAGTCCATACGGATGAACGTGCTTGAGGAAGCCTATGAGGTTATGGAGGCTATTGATTCGGAAAATCCGGAGCTGCTCAGGGAGGAGCTTGGGGATTTGCTGCTCCAGACGGTGTTTCATGCGGAAATGGAAAGCGAAAAGGGAGCTTTTGACTTCGACGGGGTTTGCGACGGGATATGCAAGAAGCTGATATACCGCCACCCACATGTGTTCGGGAATATTCACGTTGACAGCTCGGCGGAGGTTCTTAAGAACTGGGATTCCCTTAAGAGCAAGTCTAAGGGCGAGGAGACGGCGGGAGACAGGCTGGAAAGCGTACCCAAGCTGCTGCCCGCACTTATGAGAGGCGATAAGGTCAGCAAGAGAGTCTTTAACGCAGGAGTCAGCGCAATAACCCCCGACATTGCCCTAAATAACCTTAAGGAGTCGGTAAAGGCTTTGGAGAGCGCTGTGAGCTTGTCGGAAGGTGGCAATATAGACAAAAATTTGGGTAAAGTATTGTTCGCATGTTGCAATTTATCAACTATTTTGAAAAAAGATAGCGAAAAAGCCTTGACAACGGCGATAAATCAGTTTATAATGCAATTTAGGGAAATGGAGGCTCAAGCCGCCGAGCAAGGGCTTTCTGTTGAACAGGTTCCGCAGGACAGGGTGTTAAAGCTTTTTTCGGCGGAAGAAAAATAATAATTTTTAATTTTTCAGACGTGTCGTCTGAGACATTGACGGCGTGACGCTGAAATGTCTTGCGAAAGAAAGGAATGGTCAAAATGACAAAAGCAGATCTTATTGCAGCAGTTGCAGAAAAAACAGAAATGACAAAGAAGGACACAGAAAAGACTATTGCAGCCGTTATCGATATAATTACCGAGACACTTGCAAAAGGCGAGAAGGTTCAATTGGTGGGCTTCGGAACATTTGAGGTCAGAGAGCGTGCGGCAAGAACCGGCATCAACCCTCAGACAAAGAAGAAAATCAAGATTGCAGCTACCAAGACTCCCGCTTTTAAGGCTGGATCAGCTTTGAAGGAAGCTGTTACTAAGTAATGGGTTTTTGAAGAAAGAAATGGCGGTGAACATCGGTTTCGGTGCTTGCCGCCATTTTTAAATCGGAGGAGAAAAGAATGAGACTTGATAAATATCTTAAGGTTTCCAGACTGATTAAAAGAAGAACCGTTGCCAACGAAGCCTGCGACGCCGACAAAATATTGGTGAACGGAAAGGCGGCAAGAGCTTCTTATGAGGTGAAGGTCAACGATATAATCGAAATACAAATGGGGAAAACGCCGCTTAAGGTTCGCGTGCTGAAGATAGCTGACGTTGTGGGAAAGGAAGGAAGCTCCGAGCTGTACGAGGCGTTGTAATAAATTCCCGTCATAAATTACCCTGTCCTGCCATATTATTACTCAGAGGACTGATTGTCCTTCTGAAAGGAGTTTGAATATGGCACAGGTGATTAAATACGGAAAAGGTATTTCGGAGGACAGCTCCAACCTTTCTTCAAGCCAGAATTTGGTAATGGAAAACCGCAGGCGCGTGGTTATATCCGGCGTTAAGGAGGTGGAGGGCTTTACCGAAACCGAGGTTAGGCTGTACACCGATATGGGACAGATAACTGTTAAGGGAAAAAAGCTTCGGGTGGACGAGGTCAGTACAGGTTCGGGAGAGCTGATAATGACAGGCGATTTGGTTGATTCGGTAGTCTATTCGGATAAGCCGAGGAGAACTCCCGATAACTTTATCACAAGACTTTTCAGGTAGCGCCTATGTTTGAGAATATCAGCTCCACTTTACAGCAGTGCGGAGTGTTTTTCCTTTCGGGTTTTGTTATCGGACTGTTTTATGAAGCGCTCCGAGGACTTCGCATAATGTTTAAGCATAACACTTTTGCGGTTTTTATTGAAGACCTTTTGTTTTTTTCAGCCTGCGGGTTAGTCAGCTTTATAATTGCTCTTACGGTGGGTATAGGTTATTTTCGCATTTATTATGCGGTTTTCGAGGCAATGGGAGCAGGCGTTTATTTTCTAACTTTGGGAAGGCTCGTAAATTTTCTTATGAGAAAGGTTATTGGGGGAATAAAAAAATGTTTTTTTGCAGTTTTTAAAAAATTGTCCCCGAAAATCAAAAAAATTTTTGTTGGAATTGCTAAACTTATTCGTTCGTGTTTTAGTAAGATTGCCAAAATTTTGCCCAAGCCTTCATTGAATCGTAAAAACGACTTGCCAAACGAGGGTGAAATGGTATATAATATAAAGACAGCACTTGATGATGGGGGTAATGTTGGCAATGCAATTAAAGCAAAAATTAGAAGATAGGCGTGTTAAACGTAAATCGCTGCTGCTTTTTTTGATTGCGGCTGCCGTTCTTATCGTGGTTGGAATAAATGTTGTTACCATGAAGGTTGAGATAGACGGTAAGAGAGCGGAGCTTGATTCAATCAACGCCAGCCTTAATGAGCTTAACGTTGCCAATGAACAGCTCAGAAGGTATTGCAGCAATGAGAACCGTTTGGCTTATATTGAACAGATTGCCAGAGATCAGCTTGATTATTCATATCCCGATGAGACAATTTATTATTTCGTGCCTAATCCCGTTGGATAAAAGTGTAACCTTATTGATCCGATTTCTGTCTGTATTAATGTACGGAATTGTCGGAGCATAAAAATATTTCGGTATCCGGCTTCCGTATCGGATACCGATTTTTGTTTCGTACTTTGTCCAATGGAAACAGTATTAGTTAATTCATATTGACTCTACAATATCTTGCAGTAATTCTTTTTCAACCTACAAAATATTGTGTTAGAAATATTTTCTGTGCGATATTCATAAAAAAGGGTTGATTTTTTTGTTTATTTCTTGTAAAATAGATATGTATGAGACGGTTCGTTTCCTGCATTCGACAAAAATATGTCAATCCATGGGACGGGCTAAAATAAAGACGTGTTCCGTTTCCTTCCGACGCCCTCAGATAAATTACAGGGAGAGTTAATACGGAGGCGGAGCCAAGCCGTCGGCGATACATATTTGTAGACGCCGCAGATAAAGAAAGAGGATATATATGTCAAACAGATTGTTTCAAGGTGTTGTACATCAAATGAAGGACGCTATCGACCGTGTTATCGGAGTTATTGACGATAACGCAACCGTTGTAGCCTGCAGCGACTTGTCGAGAATAGGTACTAACGACGAGCTTTTTTCGGTGGAGGTCAGCGATACGCATGAGACTTATGTCCGTGACGGATATACTTATAAGTCTTTTGGAGTTCATGTCAGACCGGATTATGCCGTTTTTGTGGAAGGCACCGATGATACGGCGGCAAAGTACGCTTCGGTTATCGCAATTTCTCTGTCCAGCGTTAAGCAATACTATGATGAAAAATACGACAGAAACAATTTCATTAAAAATATCATTCTTGATAATATTCTTCCCGGCGACATCGGCATAAAGTCCCGTGAGCTGCACTTAAACGCCGATATTAACAGGGTGGTTTTCCTTATCAATATCATCACCTCCAACGAGGTGTCGGCATATGACGTTATCCAGAATCTTTTCCCGGATAAGAACAAGGATTTCGTGTTCAATATCTCGGAAAACGACATTGTTCTCGTCAAGGAGATAAAGAACAATATTGACGTTAAGGATCTTGAAAAATTGGCTCGTTCTATTTCCGATACCCTCTCGGGAGAGTTCTTTACAAGAGTAAACGTCGGAATCGGCACTCCCGTTATGGGCGTAAAGGATCTGGCTCGTTCCTTCAAAGAGGCTCAGATGGCGTTGGAGGTAGGAAAGGTATTCGATACCGAAAAGAATATTGTAAGCTATGATAACCTCGGTATTGCAAGGCTTATTTATCATTTGCCCACCACCCTTTGCGAGACATTCCTGAAGGAAGTGTTCAAGAAGGGTTCCATTGAATCGTTGGATCATGAGACATTGTTTACCATTCAAAGGTTCTTTGAGAATAACCTGAACGTGTCCGAGACAAGCCGCAAGCTGTTTGTTCACAGAAATACTCTTGTTTACAGATTGGACAAGATAAAGAAGCTCACAGGTCTTGATCTGAGAGAATTTGACCATGCTATTATTTTTAAAATTGCGCTTATGGTTAAAAAATATTTGTCCGCCGATCCAATTAAGTTCTGATTTAAAGTAATTTGTTTACGGTTCATAAGATATAGGTTACGAGGTAGAATACTGAGAAATGGTAGAATTAAAAAATGTTGACGTTCATTATAAGGACGGCGGGAAACACGGTGTGGACGCTCTCCATGACGTGAATCTCCGCATTAACGACGGTGAATTTGTTTTTATAGTGGGGAACAGCGGAGCGGGCAAAAGCACTCTGCTCAAGCTTCTCACAAGAGAAATTGTACCTACGAGCGGAAGAGTTTTTGTAAACGGGTACAATCTTTCTAAGATGAAAAATAAAAAGATTCCTTATTTCCGCCGCTCCTTGGGAATGATTTTTCAGGATTTCAGGCTGATACCCGATATGACGGTTTACGAAAATGTGGCGTTTGTGCTTCGGGTTACGGATAAATCCAATAAGTATATAAGACAGAGAGTACCCTATGTGCTTAATCTTGTTAAGCTTTCCGATAAAGCAAAGGCTAAGCCTACACAGCTTTCGGGAGGCGAGCAGCAGCGTGTTGCAATAGCAAGAGCCTTTGCCAGCGATCCGGGGCTTATTATAGCCGACGAGCCTACGGGAAATATTGACCCGGCGCTGTCTTATGAGATAGTAGAGCTGCTGAAGGACATTAACAAATGCGGAACCACAATATTAATGGTTACTCACGAGCATGATTTGGTTCAATATTTCGGAGGAAGAATAATAAACCTCAGCAACGGCTCCGTTGCTTTTGACGACTATATAGGAGGCGAAGATGAGGGGGAGTAATTTTTCTTATTTGGTGAAGCAGGGAATTGTGTCGGTATGGCACAACCGTATGATGAGCTTTGCAAGCTTCTGTATTATTATGGTCAGCCTTCTTCTTATAAGCCTTGCGGCATTGGTGGCGGCGGATATTAATGTGGTAATCGGGAGCGCCGAGGATAAAAACGAGGTTTTGGTGTATGTATTGGACGTTACCGACGAACAGTTAGTTAAGATTGAGGAGCAGCTTAAGAGCAACGGCTATACTCAAAGCGTTGTCTTTTTCTCCAAGGAGGACGCTTTTGAAGAACAGAAGGAGAAAATGCCTGATTATGTCGACCTTTTGGAGGCCTTGAAGGAAAATCCAATGCCGGATACATTCCGTGTTACCCTTAAGGATATTTCCACTATCAACGAGGCAAAGGCCACCTTTGAAAATATAGAGGGCGTAGACGAGGTAAGCGCGCCTTATGATTTTGCATCGGTGCTCGTCAGTCTCAGGACTACTCTTACCATTATTGCCGGGGCAATGCTTATTGCTTTGATTATCGTTTGTATCGTTATTGTGTATAATTCCTCCCGCACAAGCGTATTTGCCCGCAGAAAAGAAATAGGAATAATGAAGAGTGTGGGCGCTACCAACGCTTTTATAAAATTTCCCTTCTTTATTGAGGGAATGTTTATCGGAGTGCTTGCGGGGATTGTGTCGTGGTATTTGACTAAGGTGGCATATGAGGCGTTGGTTTCCTTCTTTGCAGAGGATATTACTATCTGGAAGGTTTTGGGACTGTCAAACGTTATTCAGTTTCATGATGTGATATGGTATGTGCTGGCATTTAACTGTATTGC
>CAYMFX010000010.1:0-18354 GCA_964389845.1 uncultured Ruminiclostridium sp. | reverse complement strand
GTTCTCAGCGCTATAGGCACTGTATTCAGTATGGGTAAGCATCTTAAGGTTTAGAGCTCATTAACGGAAAGGCGAAAGGAAACATATGAAAAAGAAAAAAGTTTTTAAAAGAAGCTTAAGCGCTGTTTTAGCACTTATTATGGCTGTGGGTGCGGCTGCCGTTCCTGCGGATAGGCTTAATGTGGCGGCTTCCTCATCTATTACCGAAAAACAGGATAAGATAAAGGAGCTTGAAGAGCGAAACAATCAAATTGACAATCAGATTTCCAATTTAGACGGACAGATTTCCGACAGCCAGAAGGAGCAGGGGCTTTGGCTCGATAAGATAAACACGGTTAAAGAGCTGATGGATAACTATAACAATCTGCTTTATCTTAAGGAGCAGGATATTTCCGCAAAACAGGCGGATATTGCCGCTTTGGACCTGCAAATTGCCGCCAAGGAAAAGGAAATAGATGAAACAGACGCCAAGATAAAGGCGCTTAACGAGGATAACGAGGAAAATTTAGACAGATTCGGGAAAACTCTCAGGGCGCTTTATATGACGGAAAACTCGGATATTTTTTCCGTGCTTGCGGAATCGTCGGATATATACGATTTGCTAGTGAGAACCAAGATAATGGTTAATGTGACGGCTCAGAACAATCAGCTTATGGAAGAGCTGAAAGCCTCCATTGAGAATACCGAGAAGCTGAAAAAGCAGCAGGAGAATGACGCTGCACAGCTTGAATCTTATAAAGTTAAGCTGAACAGCGATATGACAGAGCTTCAATCGGCAAAGGACGACCTTTTGAATAAACAGGCGGAGGCTAAAAAGCTTAACACCGAATATCAGCAGAAATATAACGAATACTCCGGCAAGATAGACAACTTTGAGGCTAAGCAGAAACAGCTTATGGAGGAAAAACAGCTTAACAAGGCGGAAATTGAGGACTATGAGAAACAGATACAGCGGGAAATACAGCAGGCTCAGCAGTCAAGCAGTCAGGTTTATCAGCAGGGAGAATGGATGTGGCCGGTTGATACTCAATTTCATATGATAACTACATATTTTGGATATGACGACTGGAGACAAGGTCATCACAGCGGCATAGACATAGGAAATGCCGGCATAAACGGAACGAACATTTATGCTTCAAAAGCGGGAACGGTTATTACCGCCAAGGATACATACATAGACGGCTACAGCTACGGCAAGTATGTTGTCATTGACCATGGCGACGGGTACTCGACCTTGTACGGACATTGCAGCGCTATATATGTTACTGTGGGACAGGTGGTTAATAAGGGCGATGTTGTTGCGGCTGTGGGCAGCACCGGCTGGTCCACCGGACCTCATTTGCATTTTGAGGTGAGAGTGAACGGAATTGCTCAGGATCCCTTTAACTATGTCAAAAAGTATTGGTAATTTTAAGGAGAAATTTGCATAACAGATGAAGAGAAAGTTTTCTTTAGGTTTGGTCATCAGCGTTGTGGCGGTGGCTTGTGCAATTACCTATGTTATTACGGTTACCGTTTCCACTAATATGTTTAATCAGCTTATCGGCGGCGTTGCTCAGCGTGAGGAGATATATTCAAAGATTGAAGAGGTGGATTCCTATGTGCGCAACGCCTCCTATTACGATATTGACGAGCAGGCTCTTAACAACGGAATTATAAACGGGTATGTGGGCGGTTTGGGAGACGCTGACGCCGCTTATTTGTCGGAAAGTCAGGCGCTTAAGAAGAAACAGATTGAGTCGGGTACAATGGTATCCGCCGGATTGGAGCTTAGCCGTGAGGAAAGCGGATATATCAGGGTGGATAAGGTGTATACCGATTCGCCTGCCGCTTCCCTTGACATCAAGGTGGGAGATATTATAACGGCGGTGAACGGAGATAATGTGCTTGAAATAGGCGCAGAAACGGCTATTAGCAACGTTGACGGCGACGAGAACACCAATGTAAGGCTTACGGTTCAGAGAAATGGAGAGGCTAAGGAAATTACCGCTACAAGGCGTTTCTTTACAATACGCTCAGTCACTTCGACAATGGTTTCGGGCTACGGTTATATCCGTATCGAGGCTTTGAACAGTATGACCGATGAGCAGTTCGGGACGGAGCTTCAGAAAATGCAGGCACAGGGCGTGCTTGGCTATGTTATAGATATGAGAAATTGTTCGGGAACATATGACTGTCTTTCGGATATGCTGAGCAGATTTATTCCTACACAGCTTATTGCCAACGCAAAGTACAAGGACGGAACAATCGCCAAGTTCATTGAAACAACGGGAACGGTTGAAAATAACGTGCCTATCGTCGTTCTTGTTAATGAGAACACCTCGGGAGCTGCGGAGCTTTTCGCAGTAAGTCTCAGAGATTTTGCTTCCGCTAAGGTGGTGGGGAAACAGACGGCGGGAAAAGGTACCGTTACCGAGACGAAAAATCTTTCGGACGGCACGGCGCTTGTGATAACCCGTTCGGAGGTGCTTCCTACTGTTTCCTCCACATTGGACGGAGGAATAGGAACCGACTTTGACGTGGAAATGTCGGGAGATTATGATTTTGCGCCTACCGACCTTGCTTCCCCCGACCCTCAGGTCAGCAAAGCGTTTGAGGTTTTGGAAAGTCTTTAAGGGATAATTGTTAAACAACGGCATAAATTAATAAACAAAAGAATTTGGAGGAGAAACATCATGGCAGAGAAGCAGACGGTTCTTACAAGCGAGGGATTAAAAAAGCTTAAGGAAGAGCTTGAACAGCTTAAAAGCGTTACAAGACGAGAGATAGCGGAAAAGATTAAAGTCGCACTTTCTTTCGGCGACCTTTCGGAAAACAGCGAGTATGACGAAGCAAAAAACGAGCAGGGAATGATTGAGGCAAGAATCGCCGAGATTGAAAAAACCTTGCAGAATGTAAAGGTTTTGGACGAGAGCGACCTTAATACCGAGCATATCAGCCTCGGAAACAAGATTATTTTGAAGGATATGGAGACGGAAGAGGAATTGGAATTCCACATTGTGGGTTCTAAAGAGGTTGATATGAAAAAGGGAAAAATTTCCGACGAATCGCCTGTTGGAAAAGCCTGTCTCGGAAAAACAAAGGGAGAGATTGTTGAGGTTGAGGCTCCCGCAGGGCTTCTTAAGTTTAAGGTTTTAGATATTTCAAAGTAAAGAAAAAACATTGTGAAAGGGCATTTCACATTGCCCTTAAATTATAGGAAAGGCAAAAATGACATAATGGATAATCAGCAGAATAATCAGGAAAATGACCAGCTTACCCTTACTGATGAACAGTACAGGGAAGAGCTTAGCGAGCAGCACAGAATAAGAATAGAAAAGCTTGAAGCGCTTAAGGCTGAGGGGAAGAACCCTTATGAGATAACCAAGTTCCCGGTATCAATTATGAACAGCGAGATAAGAGCGGATTTTGACAAATTGGAAAATCAGACCGTTTCCATTGCGGGAAGAATCACCAGCTGGAGAGATATGGGCAAGGCTAACTTTATAGATATAAGAGACGCTTCCGACCGTATGCAGGTATATGTGCGCATTGACGACGTGGGAGAGGAAAGCTTCAAGGAGTTTAAGAAGTGGGATTTAGGCGATATTGTAGGCATCACGGGCTTTGTTTTTAAGACAAGAAGAGGTGAAATTTCAGTTCACGCCAAGGAGATAACACTGCTTTCAAAGTCGCTGCTGCCATTGCCCGAAAAATGGCATGGACTTAAGGACAAGGAGGAAAGATACAGAAAGCGTTATCTTGACCTTATTGCCAATCCCGAGATTAAAGATACGTTTATTATTCGTTCCAAGATACTCAGGGAAATCAGGAGCTATTTGGATAATCTCGGCTTTGTGGAGGTAGACACTCCCGTGCTTCACACACTGGAAATAGGCGCCGCAGCACGTCCCTTTGTTACGCATCACAATGCCCTTAATATTGATATGTACCTCAGAATCGAAACCGAGCTTTATCTTAAGCGGCTTATTGTGGGTGGCTTCAATAAGGTTTACGAGGTGGGACGCATTTTCAGAAACGAGGGTATGGACGCTACCCATAACCCCGAATTTACTTCCATTGAAATGTACCAGGCATATACCGATTATTTCGGAATGATGGATTTGATTGAGAATATGTATCGCTCCATTGCCGTTAAGATTTGCGGCACGGACACCATTTCTTACAGAGGTACAGATATTGAGATAGGCAAGCCCTGGACAAGAATGAAGATGACCGAGGCTGTTAAGAAGTATGCCGAGGTAGATTATTACAGCTGGAACAGCGACGAGGAAGCAAGGGCTGCCGCTAAGAGCAAGAACCTTGAGGTTAGCGGAGAAGCCACAAAGGGGGATGTGCTGATTGCTTTCTTTGAAGAGTTTGTAGAGGATAAGCTTATTCAGCCTACCATTATTTACGACTATCCCGTTGAAAACTCGCCGCTGGCTAAGAGAAAGGCTGACGAGCCTGCATTTACCGAAAGGTTTGAATATTTTATTTATGCTTCCGAGTTCGGAAACGCCTTCTCTGAGCTTAACGACCCTATCGACCAGAAGGAACGCTTTGTAAGACAGGTTGAACAGAGGAGAAAGCTTGGCGGTACCAATGCGCAGGTTGATGAGGATTTTGTTACTGCGTTAGAGTACGGTCTGCCTCCTACAGGCGGACTTGGTATGGGGCTTGACAGGTTTGTAATGCTGCTTACGGATAGTGCGTCTATTCGTGATGTGCTGTTGTTCCCGACAATGAAGCCCATTTCAGACTAAAATCCCCAAAAGTCCCGTATGTACGCAGGTTTGCGGACTTTGAAAAACGCCCCAAATTACATCTTTACATCAAATGGTGCAGAGTTTTGTGAGAGATGAAAGAATCACATAATTTACAGAATAAATGGGCAGTCCCATAACGGGATTGCCCATTTTCAAAGGAAACGGATAATTTGATTAGAGATTAGTATTAATAATTGCATTTTTAGTATAATTTTCCTAAAACAACACAAATGGCATTCTATGTTGTTCATTTCGGCTTCTTCATCTGATAAAATAAATATATCAAATAAAGGAGGCTGAAAGCTATGAACACAGACAAAATTTATGCAGAACAACTTGTAAACGAATATGCGCCGAAGGATAACTCGAAGGTAATTGCTTTAAGGAAGTTAGATAAAAGGGCAAAGCTTCCCGCAAATGTTTTCGCTTATACATTCGGTATTGCCGCTGCCCTTTTAATGGGCGTCGGAATGTGTCTTTCAATGAACGTTATCGGAGACGGAACAACTGCAAAGTTTATGCTCGGCGTTGCCCTCGGAATAATCGGTATAATCTGTATGGGAATTAACTATTCGATTTATAAGAAGCTGTTGGCAAAGGGCAAGCAAAGGTATGCCTTTGAGATAATGCAGCTTGCAAAAGAAATTAGTGAGAATCAATGAGTAAGCGTATAAAGATGATTTTGAGAAGGTTATTGTATCCGCCGAAATGGGTGTTGTTTTCCATTCCGCCGGCATCCTTTGCCATGCTCATTTTCATCTTTACAGCGGGAAAACAGGAGAGCCTGCCGTCATATATTATTTATCTTTTGTCGGCTTACTCTCTTGTTGTTTTTGTTGTGGCATTGCCTGAGCTTATTAAAAAACAAAAGCTTTTGTTTTAGACAGAAGGACGGTTAAAAAATTGTTATCATCTTCCCTTGGGGGGCGCTACCTGACGGATTTGACCTTCAGGGGAGGTTTCAGCATCTATCAGGGAATGACAGTGAATTTTCTGTATGCTCTGTTCCGCACTGTGACGGGAATTATGTATTCATCTGTCTGGTTTATTTCAATGGCAGTGTATCACTTTCTGCTTGGCGGAATGAGAGCGTATTTGATTTTTGCTTTCAGACGCAGGGATAAAAAAGACGGTCTTTATGAAAATAACTGTTATCGAAAAATTGCATGGCTTTTGTTTTTATTGAATATCCCTATGGGGGGAATGATATTGCTGATGATAAGAACAAATTCGGGATTTTCTTATCCGAGATACGTTATTTATCTGTCGGCTCTATATACCTTTTATATCACGGGAAAGTCAATCGGAAATATCCTAAAATACAAAAGATTGGGCAGTCCCATATTGTCGGCGGCAAAGGTGCTGGATTTCATTTCTGCTATGATGTCGGTTCTCGGCTTACAGACTGCAATGATCGCTGTATTTTCCGAAAACGGCGAGGAATACAGAAGGCTGATGAATACCATAACGGGCAGCATTGTATTTGGGGGAACGGCAGTGATTGCCGTGATTATGATTATTATAGCAGCTATTCGCAGAAGGAAGGCGGCAGCAGATGAATAAGTCGGAGAGCAAATATTTTAATACAGCTGTCAAAATGGACAAAGCCTTTTTGGATTTGCTCTCCAAAAAGGACTTTGCTTATATAACCGTAAAGGAGATTTGTGAAAAAGCGGGTGTAAACCGTTCGACCTTTTATTTGCATTATGAAACAATAGACGACCTTCTTTCCGAAAGCATAGAGTATATGAACGAACAGTTCTTAAGCTATATGAAGCTTGATTCAAATAAAATCATAAGCCGAATCAGGGATTGTTCTCTTGATGAGCTGTATTTTATTACGCCTGAGTACCTTACCCCGTATCTTAATTATGTAAAAGAAAACAAGCGCCTTTTTAAGACTGCAACAGAAAAACCGGGTACCCTTCGAGTGAATGAAACCTATGACAAAATGTTTATTAATGTATTTATGCCGATATTAGAGCGGTTTCAGGTGCCATCTCAGGATAGAAGCTATTTAATGGCGTTCTATATTCAAGGGATTATTGCCGTTATAATGGAATGGCTGAAACGTGATTGTTCGGATTCATTAGAGAGAATAATTTCTATAATTGTACAATGTATAGGTTCGGCGGAAAATATTGCTCCCCCAACTAACTCTTGAATTTTTCTGCAATAAAAATAAACCTTTCCGTACACTTTGTAGGGAAAGGTTTGTTTTACTTGATGTTATGCGATGCCTATAAGCTTTTTAGGCTTTTTCTCCAAAGTCCCCGTTAATACCTTTCGGTAATCCACAAGGTTAGGACGTGTAATGGTTCTGGTAAAGCCGCCCTTGACATAGCTTCTTCCGCATTCCTCGCATCTGTCGTTCATAATGCGGACAGTCTGGCTCACTACGATTCTGTTTTCTAACTTTGCTTTGTGCTGTTCGCTGCGAACGTGTTCCATTTCATGTGACATTACACGAATTTTTGCCTTTATCGGATCCATAACGGTCGGCATTTGGAATGATACTCTGCTGTCGTTTGAGCCGTCCTGATAACGTCTTGCACGGCACTTCTCACATTGACAGCCGGGGCAGTCACCTACAAAGCCGTCTTTTTTAGCAGATACCTCCGATTTCGGAGCATTTTGTTCAGATGATTTATTAAACGCTCCGCTTTGTGAAGCCATAACCTGGGAATACGCTTTTTCAGCTATTGCTTCAAGCTGCATAGATGTCCCCCCTTTTCTTATAATTTAATGTTTTATAGGGATAGTACCCCTATAATATATTATCATTATATTATCACATTTTTGATTTCTTTTCAATAGTTTTGCAGCATTTTAGCATTGTCATATTTTACAATTTTTTTCGTCAAGTTTTACAACATATGCCAAAAACAGACGATAATGCTAAATCCATTATAAATGATAAAAATACACCCGTCAAAAGCTTTTTGGCTTTGACAGGTGTATTTTATTACTCGATTACTCGGTTCGTAAAGCTTCAACAGGATCTTTCTTGGAAGCTATCTTAGAGGGAATAACTCCCGCAATTAACGTCAGCAGCATACTGATTGCTATCAATATTACCGCTCCCACTGCGGGAAGCACAGCCTTCAGTCCTTCGATTCCGGTTGCGCTGTACAATATGGCGTTTATCGGAATTATCAGCAGGAGGGTAACGCCTATGCCTATTGCTCCCGATACTAATCCCACTATAAGAGTTTCGGCATTGAACACTGTTGAAATATCATGCTTAGAAGCGCCTATAGCACGGAGAATGCCTATCTCTCTTGTCCTCTCCAATACCGAGATATAGGTTATGATGCCTATCATAATGGAGGACACCACAAGGGATATGCCCACAAAGGCTATCAGCAGGTAGGATATGCCGCTTATTATATCGGTTATTGACGACATCAGAAGCGCCACATAATCGGTGTACTTTATTTCGTCCTCTTCCGAGGCGCTTTCATTGTAGTCTGCAATTACTTCGGAAATCTTGTCCTTTTCCTCAAAGGTCTTGGCATAAAGCCTTATTGTTGAAGGATCGTCAAAGTCTGCACGACCTAATGTATCAAGGATAGTATTGTAGTCGGATTCGGAAAATTCGTCGGGGGTGTACTTATCGAAAAGCGCCTTGTACTGTTCATCGGTAAGCTCAAGCATACCGAGGGCTGCCGACAATTGCTCGGCGGTCATTGCCGACAGCTGCTGTTCCACGGCGGCGGCAAACTGCTGTGCGTATTGAGAGCGGATTGCTTCCTCCGCATATCCGAAAAGCGTTTCGTCGTCCATTTGCCGAATATATGAAAGCACCTGTTCGGCGTCAACTCCCATTTGCTGTGCATACATTTCCGTTACTTGCTTTTCAAAATCCTCACGGGTTAATGTTGAAAGATATTGCTCGACATAAGCGTCAACCTCCTCAGCCTTTGGAATCGACATGATAAAGCGGTAAATTTCCGCTTTCTGGCTGGTGGTGCAGTTTCCGAGAAATTCGTTTATGCGGTCTGCCATTTCCTGATTTGTAGGTTCAGCATAGCTGTCGGTTTTGAAGGGCAGTGCGGAAATAACGTCGGTATCGGGATTCTCTAACTGTGCCTTAACAATTTCGCTGTCGTTTGTCTTTTCAATAATGTAATCGGTCAGCGCCTTTGTGTAGCCCACATAACCTGTAAGCATGGTTGCGGCTGCGTCCTCGTTGGGGCGAATGAAGCCGGATATTTTAAGCTTTACGCCTATGTCGTCGGAGCCGTAAATGTATTCAAGTCCCGTTTCGTTTTCGGTAAGGTCTATATAGCCTTCCTCCGCCTCGCTTTTCTGATAGTATTCACAGGGGAGGATCAGCTTAAATTCTTTTTCAGCTATTTCCTCAAAGCTCCATTCCGTTTGACCGTAATCCTCGATTACCTCTCCTGCCATTGCCGATTTCATAATATCGGGAAGGATCGAAGAGTCCTTCATTCCTAAGGTGAACATTATTATATCTGGTATCTGGTTTCTTTTGGTAAGCACTAAAACAACCTCATCGTAGCTGTCGGGCCAGCTTCCGTATACAAGGTCGTACTGGTTACGGAGAATTTCATTTACCGAGCTTTCTGTATCTCCCGGCAGCATTTCCTCCCAAACCTCCATTGACGCCGCCATCATGGGGTTATCGGTATAGCTGTCCATTGGGAAGTCCTCGCCGACTCCCATAGCGTCGCTTACCATGCCCATAAAATCGGATTTCATTATTTTGTTCTCCGAGTCTTTTGTGAATATGGGCATTTGAACGTCATAGGAATAGGAAACCGCCGCAGCGTAGTCCTTAATTTCCTCGGAGGAGTCAAGGAATTTTTTAAAATCCTTCATATTATTGGTTTGCTTAGCGGCGGAATTCATTGCGTTATAAATATCGTAAACGCTTGTGTTTGAACGAATCTTTTCTTCTTTTTTTGTATCATCTTCGTCTTCTGTAGGCGCATTTTCCATTATGGAGGAGAACATACTGCTTAAATCGGTGGTTTCCTTCATAATGCTTATGGGATAGGAGGAGAGGGTTTCCTCCTGTATAGCGTTTATATAGTCGTTAATTCCCGTGGATAAGGATAAGATAAGGGCAATGCCGATTATTCCTATCGAACCGGCAAAGGACGTTAAAAGGGTGCGTCCTTTTTTGGTCAGCAGGTTGTTAAGGGACAGAGAAACGGCGGTAAAAAACGACATTGAGACACGTTTTTTTCGTGCTTCGGCAAGCTTTTCGGGTTTGGGCGGGTCATAGGGATTGGAATCGCTTACAATTTTTCCGTCCTTAACTCTTACGATTCTTGTAGAATATTGTTCCGCAAGCTCGGGATTATGTGTAACCAATATTACAAGCTTATCCTTTGCAATTTCCTTCAGAAGCTCCATTACCTGAATGCTGGTTTCGCTGTCAAGAGCGCCGGTAGGCTCGTCGGCAAGGAGTATGTCGGGATTGTTTATCAAGGCTCTTGCAATGGCGACGCGCTGCATTTGTCCGCCGGACATCTGATTGGGCTTCTTGTGAATCTGGTCGCCTAAGCCAACCTTTTTCAATGCTTCAACGGCTCTTTTTTTGCGCTCGGACTTTGACACTCCCGAAATGGTAAGTGCAAGCTCCACATTGGAAAGAACCGACTGGTGAGGGATAAGGTTGTAGCTCTGGAATATGAAGCCGATAGAGTGGTTTCTGTAAGCGTCCCAGTCTCTGTCCTTATATTTTTTGGTGGAGATATTGTTGATTATAAGGTCGCCTGAGGTGCAGTGGTCAAGTCCGCCTATAATGTTCAGCATTGTGGTCTTGCCGCAGCCCGAATGCCCTAATATTGACACAAATTCGTTTTCTCTGAAGGAGATGCTCACATCGTTAAGCGCAGTTACAAGATTGTCCTTTTCGCCGTAGGTCTTTATGACATTTTTCAGTTGAAGCATATTTCCACCTTTCATTTTGACGATTATTATCTTATTATTATATTGCGGTTTAGAGGCATTGTCAATAAACGGAACATTATTTTCACAGCATTTTCAGTTTTTAAAATCGTCTTTAGAAAGGAATCGGTTATAAAGGGACATATCGAAGTTGTCAAGGGCGTCAGAAAAAGCCTCGTTCATTTCGGAATCCATTCCCGTGTTTTCGCAAAAAGCGCTTTGAACATTTGTAAAGTAAGCGGTCGGATTTGTCCTTGGCTTGACACGGCGTCTTTTAGAGGTATTGTCCTTTGCAATATCTATGTTTACAGCGCCCTTTACGGCTGAGTCAAGTACGTCGTTCATATTTTTAAGAGCAAGGTTTTCCGAGTCGGAAACGGCGTTAAAGCGTACGGCGGCAATGTAAAGGCGGGGGGTGAATATTGCCGCAGGAGAAAGACCGAGCGATGAAGGGAAGTATAGCACAAAAAGCTCATAAGGCGTATAGAGATAGGGAGAGCCGAAGGAAAGGGTTATCATATTCACATTTTTTTCAAAGGCTTCATATGCGGCGGTTGTTCCGTTAAGATTGGAGTTAAGCGGGCATATATCCAAGGGAATGTTAAATTCATCATAATATCTGTCGATAAAATCGGACAGGGAACCGTCGTCGGTGTTAAAGCTCATTGCTATTCTTATTATCGCCGCACATTCCGAAGAATTAATTTTCCGGCAAATGGCAAGCAGCTCCTCGACGGTTTTTCCGTCGCCGCCAATCTCTATCAGGTAGCTTATTTTTTTCGGAGCGTCAGAAGAGCTTAGCTTTATTTCGGACAATTTTTGAGCAACAGGGAGCATATTATAGGGTATGGACACATAGGCGAATTCTTTTTCTTTTAAAATGACAAGGTCGGGAATGCACTCCACACGGTAAATAAATTTAGCGGAGGTGTTTACATCGTCTAAAAATACTACAGATTTATAGTCTACCTCTATAAGGTCTATCCCGCTTTCAAGAAGAGCGATTATGTAGTCCTGAACGGATTTTTTCGTTGCCTTTTTGGAGAAGTCGATATTGCAGAGACTGTTGTCGTTTATATTCATTTTTTCTACCGTCTTTCTTTTTTTATAATAATTTTAACACATTGCGCATAATTTTTCAATGAGAAAAATAAGGCAGCAGAAAATTTCAAACTATTTACATTTTAAACATAATTTGTTATAATGTTATAGTATGAGCTTGCATCGTGAATATTTTACCAACTTTTGAAAAAGATAATTCAGGACGGCTATTATTGGCTGCCGAAATAATTTTTTGAGAGGTAAAATATGGGAAACAAGAAAAATAAGCACGGGGTCCCCGCCGAAAATACCGCTAAAACCGAGAAAACCGAAAGAACCGACAGCAGAAGCGAGAACACCGAGGAAAGCGAAAAGAACGATTCCCCCGTCGAAGCTCAGAATCAGATGATAGTGGATACCGGAATCGTTGCCACCAATGCAAAACACGCCATACACTGTCTAACCGTTATCGGTCAGATAGAGGGGCATTACATTCTTCCTCCCCAGAATAAGACCACCAAGTATGAGCATATTATCCCCGCTCTTGTGGCGATTGAGCAGGATCCTGAGATTGAAGGGCTTCTTATTATTTTGAATACGGTAGGAGGGGACGTTGAAGCGGGACTTGCCATTTCGGAGCTTATTGCGGGAATGAAAAAGCCCACTGTGTCCATTGTGGTAGGCGGCGGTCACTCTATAGGCGTTCCGCTGGCGGTAAGCGCTAAGAAAAGCTTTATTGTGCCTTCCGCAACTATGACTATTCACCCTGTCAGAATGAACGGGGTTATGCTCGGCATTCCTCAGACCCTTTCTTATTTTGACCGTATGCAGGAAAGAATAGTGAATTTTGTTACTAAGAACAGCAAAATGACTCCTTCAAGATTTAAAGAGCTTATGATGAAGAAGGACGAGTTGGTTATGGACGTTGGCTCGGTGCTTGACGGCGATACGGCGGTGAAGGAAGGGCTTATTGACAGCTTAGGCGGGCTTTCCGACGCTGTTGAATGTCTTTACAATATGATTGAAAAGGGTGAGGAGACTAAGAAAAAGCCCGCCGAAAAGAAAAAAACGGTCAGAAAGCAGTCCGGAGCTGCCAAATCAAAGCCAAGAGGAAGAAGCAAAGCCTCCGTTATACGCACAGATGAGGAGCAAGAGGGGGACAGAGCCGTTTCTCAGTTAGAGACACTGTTCGATATGATAAGGGACGGAAGCCTGACACTTGACGATATTGTGAGGGAGAGGGAGTGACAAGCTTGTTGTATACGATAATTGACGAAATGGATATTTTTTTTGACAGTCGGTACGGCAATTCTTCCGATTACGCTTCCGAACCGCCTCAGCTTATTCAAAGACGTTGGGGCAGCGGGATAGTTACTTTAGAAAAGGGAAACGGCGGGTTAAAGCCCAAAGAGTTTTTTTCAACCGACCCCAAAGACTTTATTAATAAATATAATAATATCTCATATTCCGCCGACAGATAAAGTCGGCTTTACATAATTAAATTAAAGGAGCAGTTTATGGAATACATATCAATCATTATTCAAGGTGTTATTCAAGGACTTACCGAGTTTCTTCCCGTTTCCAGCTCGGGACATCTGTCGGTGGCTCAGCATTTCTTGGGAGTTGAAGAAGCGGGACTGTTTATTTCAATCGTTTTGCATTTAGGCACCCTTGTGGCGGTGTTTATTGCCTTTTGGAGAGATATTTTAGGGCTGATAAAGGAGTTTTTCCTTACAATCGGCGATATTTTTACCGGTAGGTTCAAGTGGAGGGATATGAACGACAGCAGACGTATGCTGTTTATGGTGATTATCGCCACATTGCTGCTTGTTCCCGCTTATTTGGTGAAGGATTACTTTACCTCAATGGAGGGAGACGGAGATATAATTTTTGAGGGCTGTGCCTTTTTATTTACAGCATTGCTTTTGTTCCTGTCCGACACCTGTGTCAGGGGAGAAAAGACAGGGAAGGATATGCGGGTAAGAGACGGCATAGCGGTAGGTCTGTTTCAGATTATGGCATTGTTTCCCGGAGTTTCACGCTCAGGCTCTACTATTTCGGCAGGAACGTTCTGCGGGATGACGAGAGAAACGGCAGTAAAATTTTCCTTTATATTGGGCATTCCCGCCATACTGGGAGGAAGTCTGTTAGAGATAAAGGACGCTGTTCAATCGGGAATGGAGATGAATATCCCCGTTTTGGCGGTGGGGTTCCTTGTTTCGGCAGTGGTGGGGATATTGGCGATAAAGCTTGTGCGGCTGATTGCAAAAAAGAACAAGTTTAAGATTTTCGGCGTGTATCTGCTGATTCTCAGCCTGTTCTGCATTTTTGCGGGCGTTTATGAGAATGTTACGGGGGATATGCTTTTTAAAATTAGCTTATAACAGATGTATAGAAAAAGTTGAAAGGAACGGTTGTTGAAATGGCGGCAAAGGGAACTACTAAGGCGGCTTCAGGCTCTGCAAAGACAAAAGCCGCGGCTTCGGAGGCAAGAAAAGCGGAGGCGCTGGCTAAAAATAAAAGACGGAGAAATATATGGTCGGTGGTATTATTCGCAATAGGCATTATGGTGACAATGTTTGCTCTTATAGGGAGAGTTGAGGCGGAGGACGCCAATGTCTGGGATTACATACACTGTTTTTTCTGCGGAGTTTTTGGAGCAGCCGTATTTTTTATAGGACCCGTCTGCATTTACATTGCGGTTATGATAAGCCTTGACAAAGAAAGATCCACTATAGCTGCAAGACTTGTGCAGGCTGTGTTGTTTACCCTCTTGCTGAGCGCAGCGATTCAGATAATTTTTATCGGCCGTATTGCCTCCCCTGAAGCAGAGGGATTCGGAGAGGTTGTTTCCGAGATATATAACAGCGGTATGTATTTTTCCGGCGGCGGTGTAGCGGCGCTTCCCGTGGGCTATCCCCTTCTGCTTCTCGGCAGAGTGGGGGCGACGATAGTTATTATTCTGATTATCTTCGTCATAGTTATGGTTATGGCGAATATCAGTCTTATGTCTTTCCTGAAATTTATTGCAAAGCCTTTTGTTAAGTTAGGAGAATATGCTAAAAGGAAACGGGACGAGTATGAAGAAGAAAGCATGTATGTGAGAGAGGAGCAGGAGCGGCTTCGTCTTGAGAAGGAAGAAAGGGAAGAACAGAGAAAAGATCAGCAAAATTCTCAGGCTGCCGACAGCGAAAAGCTTTCCCGTAAATTCAGCAGGTTAGACGCAATGACAAGGGATATGAGGAGCGGGGAGGACGCTTCCGAAAAAATTTCGGAAACGGAGAAAAATGCCAAGGAAATTGTTGAACAGCAGAAGAAGGATTCGGACGAGTATCTGATAAAAATTGGGGCAAAATCTCCTTTGGTTCCGCCAAGGCTTACCGATGAGGATTACAAAAGGAATGAGGAAAATGCGTCCGGGCAAAAGCCCGAACCTGTGGTTGAGGTCAGCGAGATTAGGAATGAGCAGTCGGCTTCCGCCGTATCGGAAGAAAATGCGCCTAATGATGCTAAAGAAGAGCAGCTTCCCGCCGAGATCAAGTCGGAAGCAAACGCCGAAAATAATAACGGGGAAAAACAGAATAAGGAAGCAGCCGACAATGCCCCCAAAAATTCCGAGAATAATCTCAACGAGATAGAAAAGGCCATTCGGGATTACAACAGGGAAATCGAGGAGAAAAACAGAAGAGGCGGGGTTTCGGTAGAAAGCTCTCAGGGAGCGGAGAATAAAAATCAACAGTCGGGGGAACAGTCGGACGCACTCGCCGAGGATTACGTTTTGCCGCCGGTTATGCTCCTTAACGAAGTAAAGCATAAGGTTAGCGAGGCAAATATTCACGCAGAAATAGAACAAAATTCCACTACCCTTGTAAACGCTCTCAAAAGCTTCGGAGTGTCTACAACCTTCCTTGACGCAGTGAGAGGGCCTTCCGTTACACGGTATGAGCTTCAGCCGGCTCCGGGAGTAAAAATTTCAAAGATAACAGGGCTTGTGGACGATATTGCCCTTAATCTTGCCACTGTGGGAGTGCGTATCGAAGCGCCTATCCCCGGGAAAGCCGCCGTGGGAGTAGAAGTTCCCAACAAGGAGAAGGAAACCGTATTTATCCGTGAGATGATTGACAGCGACGCTTTCAGAAGGTGCAATAGCAAGCTTGGGGCGGCGCTTGGCAAGAACATTTCCGGCGATGTGGTAATATGCGATATTGCGGATATGCCCCACATTCTTGTTGCGGGCACTACCGGTTCGGGTAAGTCGGTATGCGTCAACTCAATCATAATGAGCATTTTGTTTCGAGCTACTCCCGACGAGGTAAGACTTGTAATGGTTGACCCTAAGTCGGTTGAGTTTATGATTTATAATGGTATCGGGCATTTGCTGCTGCCTGTGGTGACCGATCCTAAGAAGGCGGCGGGTGCATTAGCCTGGGCTTGCACCGAAATGGACAAGCGTTACAATATCTTAAGTGAAAACAATGTGAGAGACATTAAGTCTTACAACAAGCTTGCGGCGACAAGAGAGGACTTGCCCTTTATGCCGCAGGTGGTTATATTTATTGACGAGCTGGCGGATTTGATGATGTGTTCAAAGAGCGATGTTGAGACCAGTATTTGCCGCTTGGCTCAGAAGGCGAGAGCGGCGGGAATGCACCTTGTGGTTGCTACTCAAAGACCGACGGTAGACGTTATAACAGGACTTATCAAGGCGAATATCCCTTCACGAATTGCCCTTAAATCCTCTTCTCAGACCGACAGCCGCACCATTATAGATATGGGAGGAGCAGAGAAGCTTTTGGGCCGCGGCGATATGCTTTATAAGTCGGTTTCTATGTCAAAGCCTATGCGTGTTCAAGGCTGTTGGGTTTCCGACGAGGAGGTGGAGAAGGTCACTGACTTTATAAAGAACAAGTACGCTATCGAATATGACGATGATGTTATCGACGAGGTTGAGAGACAGGCAGAGAAGGTGGGCAGCGACGATAAGAACAAGGGCGACGTCAGCGGCGACCTTGACGTTTCAGACGATAAGCTTGACGAGGCAATCGAGGTGGTGTTCAATAACGGCGGCGCAAGCACCTCTTCACTCCAGAGAGCCCTTAAGGTGGGTTACGGACGGGCGGCAAGACTTGTGGATATTATGGAGCAAATGGGAATAGTGGGCGCACCCGACGGAAATAAGCCCAGACAGCTTCTGATGTCGAAGGAAAGCTGGTACGAGAGAAAGCTCAATAAACAGGATTGACGAAGGGTAAATAATTGAGGTGAGGCAGTGGAAAAGAAAACAAGGAGCGCTGAAAATAAAAGAAAGAGAACGGCTTATAAATATAATGGAAGCGGCAAGTTCGGAGAAGATTCCGAAATTCATGATTCCCGTGAGTTATATGGCAATGCTGTAAAACGTATGCCCAAAAAAGTATGGTTTGGGGTTATAGCGGCTGTTGCGGCGGTTTTGCTGTTTCTTGCGCTTAATGAGGCGGTATTTCACATTGAGGGAATACCGACGTTAAAGGAAGTTTTTACGGTAACGGAAAATCGGGAGGGACAGTCCGATATTCCCATAAATAAAAGCAATTTAGAAGCGCATTTTATTGATGTGGGACAAGGCGACTGCGAGCTTTTGATATGCGGCGGGAAAACGGCGCTAATTGACTGCGGCGAACGGGATTATTACGAGCAGGTGATAAAATATATCGCCGATTTGGGTATCGAGAAATTGGATTATGTCATTGTTTCTCACCCTCACACCGACCATATGGGCGGAATGAGCTATATTCTTGACAGGTTCGAGATAGGCACGGTGATAATGCCGAAGCTTCGTGAGGAGGTATTGCCGACTACCAATTCATATACGAGACTATTAAAATCAATTGCCAATAAGGATATAAAGGTTGACTACGCAAAGCCGGGAACATCATTCCCATTAGGCGATACGGAATTACAGGTGCTGGCTCCCGCAGGGGAATACAATGACCTTAACAACAGCTCCGCTGTGATTCGTGCCGTTCACGGTGAAAATACTTTTATGTTCACAGGGGATATTGAAAAGCTTGCGGAAACCGATATACTTAACACGGGGGCTGAGTTATCCTCCGACGTTCTTAAAATAGCGCACCATGGAAGCAGCTCTTCTTCAAGTGAAGCGTTTCTTGAAGCGGTTAATCCGAAGTATGCAGTTATTGAGGTGGGAAAAGGGAACGATTACGGACACCCCCATAAGGACACAATAAAGCTGCTTGATAAGATGAAGGTCAATGTTTACCGCACCGATAAAAGCGGAACAATCGTGTTTACAAGCATGATTGACGGCGGAATAGAAATAAGTGAGAAAGGATAAAAGGATAAGGAATATGCTTGTTATTGACAGGTTTGAGGGCGAATACGCCGTTGTTGAGGACACGGGGACGGATAGGATGATAAATATAAGGCGGGAATTTATTGACGACGGGGCTAAAGAAGGGGATGTGCTGGCATTGTACGATACGTTTTATATGGTGGATAAGGCGGAGACCGAGAAAAGACGAAGCGAGATTTCAGAGCTTCAGCGGAATATTTTCGATAAAAACTAAGAACGTGTATTATTTGGAGGAACGGATTATGAATATTGCAGTGGTTGGATTAGGACTTATAGGCGGAAGTATGTGCA
>CAYMFX010000009.1:0-32610 GCA_964389845.1 uncultured Ruminiclostridium sp. | reverse complement strand
TCAGGAACGCCCCGCCCGCCGGCTTTGTCCTATTTTAATTGAGAATTAGTATAAGTCTGTGAAAGATAAGCAGAATCAAAGTAAAAGCAGAACAATTTTAACTCCTGCTAATACAATTCACTTAAATGCAGAACCTATCCAATGACTCAAAGCTGTCAACAATCCCGGCTATAATAATCAATCCCCCGCCAAAGCGGGGGATTGAATTTTTAAGCACAACACAAAAATAAATTTCAAAAACCGCTGTTTTTTTACAGCCCCGTATATTTATATGTGAAAAAATTCTATTCCTTGGTTTTTTTAGGCAATGCGTATTTTCGGGTATACTGAGTAAATCTCTCCAAAAAGTAGCTGTCCTCCGTCTTTTTAAGCTCATTAATATATTCGTGAGTCTCAAAGCTGCCGTCTTGAATCTGTATCAGGCAAACCGCAATGTTTGAACAATGGTCGGCTATTCTCTCAAAGTTCGTCAGCAAATCGGACAATACAAACCCCGCTTCAATAGTGCATTTGCCTTTTCTGAGCCTTTTTATATGGTGCTTTTTAAGCTCGTTTCTGAGATTATCGATAACCTCCTCCAAGGGCTCCACCGTTTTTGCCTTTTCAATATTGCCTGTCTCAAAGGCGGAAAATGCAAGGTCAACAATCTCTTCAATCGCCGCAATCAAAACATTAAGCTCCTCACGAGCCTTATCGGAGAACAAAAGCTCCTTCTGATTGATTTCCTCCGCCGCCTCCAATGTGTTTACCGCATGGTCGGAAATGCGCTCTATATCGCCTATACAGTGGAGCAAAAGGGAAATTTCCTTGCTGTCGCTGTCGGCTATGTTCTGGGAATTAAGATGTATGAGATAGGTGCCGATTTTGTCCTCGTATTCGTCGACTTGATTTTCGTTTTCGATTATCTCCTTTGCGGTTCCCTCGTCATAATCAGTGAGCATCAGGATTGCATCGCTTAAGGTGGACTGAGTTAAGGAAGCCATTTTTACCGAAAGCATACGGCACTGGTCAATAGCGAAGGAGGGGGAGGAAAGGAATCTCTTGTCAAGTCTCGCATAGTTCTCGTCGTTGTGTTTACCGTCCCTAACCGTAATCTGCGCCAGCTTTTCAAGATATTTGGAAAAGGGCAGCATTACAAGCATGGTTGCCGTATTGAAGACGGTATGTATCAGGGCAATGTTAAACTGATTAGCCGCCATATCCGCAAAGGCAAAATCAAAAATAAGGTCGCCCACATAGTAAAGAGCCAAGAATAAAACCGTTCCGATAACATTGAAATAGAGGTGGATAACTGCCGCTCTCTTTGCGTTTTTGCTTGCGCCTACGCTTGAAATAAGAGCGGTGGAACAAGCGCCGATATTCTGTCCCATTATTATCGGGATAGCGCTTCCCAAAGGCAGCGCCCCTGTGGAAGAAAGCGCCTGTAAAATACCTACCGAAGCGGAGGAGCTTTGCATTACCGCAGTAACGATAATGCCGCAGAGAACGCCGAGAATGGGGTTGGAAAATGCGGTAAGGATATTTGTAAATTCCGGACTTTCCGCTAAGGGCTTTACCGAATCGGACATTGCGCTCATACCAAGCATAAGCAGCGCAAAGCCTATCAGTATGGTAGCTATGTTGTACTTCTTCCCTTTTTTGACAAAGGTCAGTATCGCCACAGCGATTATGGCTATTATAGGCGAAAAGTTAGTAGGGTTCAGCATCTGGATAAACACGTTGTCACCCTGAATGCCCGTGAGAGATATAAGCCATGCGGTAACGGTAGTGCCTATGTTAGCTCCCATTATAACGCCCGTTGCCTGACTGAGCTGCATAATGCCCGAATTGACAAAACCCACCACCATAACGGTGGTGGCTGATGAGCACTGCATAAGAGCGGTAACGATAAGACCTAAGGCAACGCCCATAATCTTATTGCTGGTTAGTCTTTCAAGGAAGCGTTCGAGCTTGCCGCCCGAAAGCTTCTCCAAACCGGTGTTCATTACCTTCATTCCGTAAAGGAACATTGCCAGTCCGCCCGCAAAAGCCAATATACCTGTTAATACGCCCATAATTTATTGTTGTACTCCTTGTTCGGCTCTTTCGACGACTTCCAAAAGCCTGTCCGAAAGAGATGCCCAATAAAGGGGGAAAAGTGCGTCCGCACAGCCTAAGAAGAACATATTCTTGTTATTTATCACCGAGAACTCTTTTCCTCTGGTGTAAACCCATGACTTGAACCATTCGGTGTCGAAAAGCGGCTCTTCCTTGTCACGGGCTTTAACAAGCTTCATATTGGTCTTAAAATCCGAGGTGATGAATCCGTCCAAATTCTGAGCGCCTGCGTCGCATACTATTCTGAACAGCTCCTTAACGTCGTTATCGGTGAATACAACGCTCTTAGGCGCGGTGTATTTTCTCAAAAAGGGAATACGAACCGCAAAAGCGTATTTTATCAGCCTTTTGACTGCGGCAAATTCGGGATTGCTTAAATCCCCCACCGCTTCGGGATATAAACGGTAGCCCAAATTGCCGAGCAGGGTACTGTCGGTAATATTGCTGAGGGCAATCTTAAAAATGTCCTTTACATTAATGTTGTAAAAATCCTCGTATGCGATGTAATAAATGTATTTTAGCGCCTCATAAATCGAATCTGCGGCGTCGCTTACCATTGACGCCATAGATAAGAGTTCGGGATGTGTCATAAATCGTCAGTCCTTTTTTGTTATTCAGCGGCTTCGGTTCTTAAAGCTGCAATAGCGTCGCTGAGGTTTTTGTACTCCTCGATAAAGCTGTTTTTGTCCGAACGCTTTACAAGGAAGGTGCTGTCCTCTTTAATACCTAACTTTTCCATATTGATAGAGAAATCGGTGAGCATATAAAAGCTCCAGCTGTAAACCTCGGTCTGGTGCTTTATTCTCTCTGCAAGCTGAGGATAAGTATAATTTTTGCTGGCATTGTCTCTGCCGAAATTGACCAGTACCACAATAATTTTGGAGGGACGCTTATCCTCCGGGGTTTTGGCGAGCCTTACCCCCATATCGTCAATAAGCTTAACGGCGGAATCAATAAAGGGGCAGGTACCGCTTAGCTCAATGGGAGATTTTCCTATCTTGAATTTTTCTATCGGCATATTGTCTGCAATGTTCACATAATCGCTTCCGAAAATGCTGACGGTCACATTGGTGCTTACGGAAAGCTTTTTCTGACTGTCCAAAAGTCCCTGTAATCCCTTCTGTGCTTCAGCGTAACAGCTGCTGATCTCCGAGCTTTGATCGAATAAAAACGCTAATTCATGCAAATTGTTGTTCATAACTTCTTCCTTTCCGATAAAAAAATATTTACGGATTTCAGGGCAAAAAAATCCCCTCGCCCGGATGACCTTAAAAACCTGCTTTTATTATTATAACAAAGACCGATTTATTTTGCAAGGGTTTTGTACATTTTATTAAAAAATATTTCGGCATTGACATTTTTATTTAAAAGTGATAGAATTAAAAAATACAGCAAGTTCTAAGCTGTAAATAAATTAAAATGGAGGAACTGATGATGCAAATCACATTAAAGGATAATGTCGTAAAGGAGTATCAGAACGGTACCACCGCCTACGATATTGCCAAGGACATCAGCATGGGGCTTGCAAGAGCTGCCTGTGCCGCAAGAATAAACGGAAAAGTGTGTGATCTGCGAACTTGCATCGATAAGGATTCCTCGCTCGAAATACTTACATTCGATGACGAGGACGGTAGGAAGGCGTTCCGTCATACCGCTTCCCATATATTGGCGCAAGCCGTAAAAAGACTTTATCCCGATGTTAAGCTTGCAATAGGTCCCGCTATCGACAACGGCTTTTACTATGACTTTGACGTTGAAACTCCCTTCTCAGCCGAGGATTTGGAAAAGATAGAGACGGAGATGAAAAAGATAGTAAAGGAAGGGGCGGAGCCGGTTCAGTTTTATCTTTCTCCCGAAGCTGCCCTCAAAAAATTAGAGGAGGAGGGCGAGCCTTATAAGGTGGAGCTTTGTAAGGAACACGCCGACAAGGGGGAGGACATCAGCTTTTATACGCAAGGCGACTTTACCGACCTTTGCGCGGGTCCTCACCTTATGAACGTTTCGGCGGTGAAGGCGTTTAAGCTTACCTCCGTCACCGGCGCATACTGGAGAGGCAATGAAAAGAACAAAATGCTGTCCCGCATCTACGGCACCGCTTTCCCCAAGGCTTCCGAATTGCAGGAATACCTTGACAGACTTGAAGAAGCAAAGAAGCGTGACCACAGAAAAATCGGCAAGGAAATGGGGCTCTTTACCCTTATGGAGGAGGGTCCCGGATTCCCCTTCTTCCTTCCCAAGGGCATGGTATTGAAAAACATATTGCTTAAATATTGGCACGAGATTCACGAGCGTGAAGGCTATCAGGAAATCAGCACTCCTATCATGCTTAACAGACAGCTTTGGGAGACCTCGGGGCACTGGGATCACTACAAAAACAACATGTACACCACCACTATCGACGACACCGAGTTTGCAATTAAGCCTATGAACTGCCCCGGCAGCCTGCTTGTTTATAAAATGGAGCCCCGTTCCTATAAAGACCTGCCTTTGAAGTTAGGCGAGTTGGGATTGGTACACCGTCATGAAAAATCGGGACAGCTTCACGGTTTAATGCGTGTGCGCTGCTTTACACAGGACGACGCCCATATCTATATGACTAGGGAGCAGATAACCGATCAGATTAAGGGCGTAGTAAGACTTATAGACGAGGTATATACCCTTTTCGGCTTTAAGTATCATGTGGAGCTTTCCACCATGCCCGAGGATCATTTGGGTTCTCTCGAGGATTGGGAAATGGCGACCAACGGCTTAAAGTCGGCTCTCGATGCGCTTAATATGCCTTATGTAATAAACGAGGGCGACGGTGCGTTCTACGGACCTAAAATAGACTTCCACCTTGAAGACTCTATCGGCAGAACATGGCAGTGCGGCACCATTCAGCTTGACTTCCAGCTCCCAATGCGTTTTAACATAGAGTACACAGGCGCAGACGGTCAGAAGCATCAGCCTATTATGATTCACCGTGTGGCATTCGGCTCGATTGAACGCTTTATCGGTATCCTTACCGAGCATTATGCGGGCAAGTTCCCCTTGTGGCTCTCTCCCGTTCAGGTAAAGATAATGCCCATTGCCGACAGACACAATGATTTCTGCAATGAAATTGCGGAGGCTCTCGGCAAAATTGGCATTCGCTATGAAATGGACACAAGGAGCGAGAAGATAGGCTATAAAATCCGTGAGGCTCAGATGAACAGAATCAACTATATGCTTGTTATCGGAGACAGCGAGGTTGAGGAAAAGAATGTTTCCGTCCGCTGCCGCAAGCGTGGTGACATCGGAAAAATGGGAATTACGGAA
This sequence comes from uncultured Ruminiclostridium sp., assembly GCA_964389845.1. Taxonomy (GTDB): domain Bacteria; phylum Bacillota; class Clostridia; order Oscillospirales; family Ruminococcaceae; genus Ruminiclostridium_E. The sequence goes on along the minus strand of CAYMFX010000009.1, from coordinate 27,216 downwards.
TTGTGCGAAATGCTGAAAAAGGAAGTTGACGACAAATCCGCCCTTTAATTGGTTGACTTATAAGGAAAAAAGTGCTAAAATATTTTCAGACAGCACCGTGCAGTTAGCCGTTAATCGTTAATCATAAGGTGCTGTCTCAAAGTTCAAACAGAAAGGAAGGTGTGTGAAATGGATATGACTTCCGCTATTGCCGCTATGTCTATCGAGATGTCTATGGCAAACGCTCAGTCTGCCGCTTCTATGAAAATGCTGTCAAATATGAAGCATGCACAGGAGGTTCAGGGTGCACAGCTTGTTGAAATGATCAATGAGAGCGCACCACCCATGCCCTCCGAAGGTATAGGCTCTCTCCTTGACGTAAGAGCGTGAGAACTAAAACCACTGCTAAGCTTCAAGTTCTTATTGAATTTGAAGCTTATTTTTTTGGAGGAACAATGAAGGAGTATATTACCGACACAAAATCGCTTATAGAACAGCTTAAAGAAAAAAAGCCCAATCCCGAATTTCTTGTTTCAAAAAATGCGGGCGAAAACGCAAAAAAATTATTCGAGTATCTGAAATCAATATACGGAAAGAATATATTAAGCGGACAGCAGTATTTACAGCCTGCCGAGCTTGAGGATGCGGTTTATTACAGAATCACAAAAAGACTGCCCGCAATAAGGGGCTACGACCTGATGGACCTTGACAAAAAAATAAAGCTCAGCCAGACCGAGAGAGCAATCTATTGGGCAAAGAACAGCGGCTGTATAATAACAATGTGCTGGCATTGGTACGCTCCCGACAATATAAACGATACTGCGGACTCGGTATGGTCGTTTTACTACAAGACCACCGACTATAAGCGCAAAACAAGCTTTGATATTCTGAAAGCCGTTGAGACGGGAACTCCCGAGTACCGTTTTGCAGTGGAAAGAATCGATAAAGCGGCGGCTGAGCTTAAGAAGCTCGAAGCGGAGGGAATACCGGTATTATGGAGACCTCTCCACGAGGCGGCGGGAAATTGGTTTTGGTGGGGAAGACGGGACAACGACAGCGGCGAATCCGTGAAGGCTTATAAAAAGCTTTGGTATATGATATTTGACCGCATGGAAAACTATCATAAGCTAAGCAATCTTATCTGGGTGTGGAACGGACAGAGCGAGGAAATGTCGGTAAGCCCCAACACCTACGATTTATGCGGCGAGGACATATACTCTCAAATTCCCGGCGACCATTCCTCACAGAAGGAGAAATTCCTTGAAGTCACCTCATACACCTGCGGAAAAATGGCGGCGCTTTCGGAATGCGGCTATATGCCCGACCCGAAGGAGCTGAAAAGGGACGGAGCGAAGTGGCTTTGGTGGCTCCCGTGGTGGGGCGGCTTTGTGTATCAAACGGACGAAAATTGGCAGCCTGTTTTAAATAAGGAAGGACAGCCCCTTCATAACCCCGAAAAATTTTCCGAAGAGACGCTGAAGGAATATTTCGAGGACGAATATTGCCTTACCTTGGATAAGCTTCCTTGGTACAATGAGAAGAATGAGGGCTTTATAAAAAAACTGATGAAAGAAAGGTTTAGACTATGAAAAAAGCGGCGGTATTTTTTCTTTTATTATTTATTGCGGCAATGTCGGCGTGCTCAGACAGCGTTTCCGAAAAGACGGAAAAAACTGCCGAGGAGCTTTTAGACGTGGTTGCGAGCAGCGTGAAGTTCCCCCCTACAACAAGACTTACCGACGAGGAACGCATTGCGGAAATGAATATTGATTTCTCCAATGCGGAGGAATATGTCATTGTGCAGCAGTTAGTAAGCGTCGACGTGGTGGAGGTGATTATTATTAAAGCGGAAAAAGGGCAGGAGGACATACTGTCGGATTTGGAGAAGAGAAAAGAATCGCTGATTAACGATTTCGCCTATTATCCCGAACAGGTGGAATCTGCGGAGGCAACGGTTGTTGGAAGGGCTAAGGACGTTTGCTATTTAATTTGCCATGCAGAGGCTTCGGAGGCTGAAAAGGCGCTTAAGGCGGCAGTGTAGCAAAACATCAAAGCCCGATAAGCATGCAAATCCCTCTCACCGCAATTGCAGCAAGCCATGCCACGGCGCACTGCCAAAGAACCACGCTTACCGCCCACTTGCCGCCAAGCTCACGCTTTATTGAAGCAATAGAGGCAACGCAGGGGGTATACAAAAGGGAGAACACCAACATGGTAGCCGCCGAAACGGTTGTAAGGCAGGAGGCGATATTGCCGTTAAAAAGTATCTCCATGGTTGACACTACGCTTTCCTTAGCCATAAAGCCGCTGATAAGAGAAGTGACAATGCGCCAGTCACCCAATCCCAAAGGAATAAATATCGGAACGAGCCACCCCGCAACGGTCGCCATAAGGCTGTCCGAGGAGTTTTCCACAATGTTTAGCTGCCAGTCGAAGGTCTGGAGAAACCACACTGCCACAGAAGCCAATAGAATTATGGTAAACGCCTTGCTCAAAAAGTCCTTTGCCTTTTCCCACAAAAGCTGGGCAACGTTTTTTATTCCCGGCATACGGTAGTTTGGAAGCTCCATTACAAAGGGAACCGCCTCGCCCTTAAAGAGCGTCTTTTTGAACAGCAGCGCAACCAATATTGCCATAAATATTCCCAAGAGATACAACCCTATCATCACAAGCCCGCCCTGCTTCGGGAAAAAGGCGTTCACAAAGAAGGCGTAGATAGGCAGCTTTGCGGTGCAGCTCATAAATGGCGTAAGTAAAATCGTCATTCTTCTGTCACGCTTACTGGGCAATGTCCTTGTAGCCATTACGGCGGGAACGGTGCAGCCGAAACCGATTAACATAGGCACAATGCTGCGCCCCGATAATCCGATTTTACGCAGCAGCTTATCCATAAAGAAGGCGACACGGGCAACATACCCGCTGTCCTCCATAATCGACAGGAAGAAGAACAAGGTGACAACAATCGGCAGGAAGCTGAGCACGCTGCCCACCCCTCCGAAAATTCCGTCAATGACCAAGCTGTGAAGAACTACGTTTACATTAGCCTCCGTCATCAGGTTATCCACAGCCGCGGAAAGAGCGTCTATCCCCATTGCCAAAATATCCTGGAAAAATGCGCCTATCACGTTAAAGGTAAGGAAGAAAATAACTCCCATAATCAGGATAAAGAAGGGAATAGCTGTCCATTTTCCCGTAAGAACACGGTCTATTCTTTCGGAACGCCGGCGTTCCCTGCTCTGCTGAGGCTTTTTGACGGTGTTTTCACAGACGTACTCGATAAAGTCAAAACGCATATCCGCAATGGCGGCGCAGCGCTCCATACCGCCCTCACGCTCCATTTGAACCACGGTATGCTCGATTAATTCCTTTTCGTTATCGTCTAATTTCAGCTTATCGAGAATCAGAGAGTCGCCCTCGATAGTTTTTGTTGCGGCAAATTGAATTGGAAGCCCCGCCTTTTCCGCATGATCCTCGATAACCGATTCCACGGCGTGTATCGCGCGGTGAATTGCGCCGCAGTGGTTGTCCTTGCTGCAAAAATCCTGCTTTATCGGCTTTTCCTGATATTTGGCAACGTGAATTGCGTGCTCTACCAATTCTCTTACGCCTTCGTTTTTTGCCGCCGATATAGGCACCACCGGCACCCCTAACATTTCCTCCATTCCGTTTATGTCGATTGAACCGTTGTTGCCCGTAACCTCGTCCATCATATTCAGGGCAATGACCATAGGTATATCCATTTTCAGCAGCTGCATTGTAAGATACAGGTTTCGCTCGATGTTGGTAGCGTCGACAATGTTTATAATAGCCTTGGGCTTTTCGTCAAGAACAAAGTTTCGTGAGACTATCTCCTCGCTGCTGTAGGGAGACATGGAGTAAACGCCGGGCAGGTCCGTCACCAATGTGTCGGGGTGTCCCTTGATAGCCCCGTCCTTTCTGTCAACGGTTACTCCCGGGAAATTTCCCACATGCTGATTAGAGCCTGTCAGCTGATTAAAGAGAGTGGTTTTACCGCAGTTCTGATTGCCCACAAGAGCGTATGTAAGAACAGTTCCGTCGGGAAGCGGATTTTCGTTTTCCTTGGAGTGGTATTTTCCGTCCTCGCCTAAACCCGGATGTCCCTTTGGATAGATTTTGTCAATGCGAAGGTGGGGGTTGCTTCTTTGGCTGATAGGCTTTATTTCTATCTGCTCCGCCTCCTCTAAACGCAGAGTAAGCTCATAGCCGTGAATCTGCAATTCCATTGGATCCCCCAACGGCGCTAATTTCACCGCCGTGACCTCCGCTCCCGGAATCACTCCCATGTCAAGAAAGTGCTGCCTTAATGCGCCGTCTCCCCCTACGTTGGTAATAACGGCGCTGTTCCCTATTTTCAGTTCTTTTAACGTCATGTTTTTCGCCTCGATTATTATTTGAAAGGATTAATTTTTATTTTGTTCAGGGATTATTATATCACTTTTTTTCATTGTGAACAAGATGTTTGACGGAAATTGCATTGAGTGTTTGCAGGGGAAATGATAAAACCGCTTGCTCAAAAGGTTCTGCTTAAAAAATCGTTATGAAATAAATTATTGCGGTTTTCACATAAGTACCCGCTCAAAAACCAAAGTTGACTTTTGAAGCTATATAAGCTATAATAATCTCAAAAGAAGCAAAGAAACTTTTCAGGGGGAATTTTACATAATGAGTGTTAAAACGCTTTTCTGTGACAATTGGGAGTTTTCAAAAACAAATTTGGGAACCGAGTATTCCGACAAGCTTAGTTGGACAAGAGTAGATATTCCTCACGATTATCTTATCGGCAATACAAAAAATTTGTACGAAACCTCAACAGGCTGGTACAGAAAGCGTTTCGGCTATGTTAAAAAGCCCGATACCATTGTCTCCGTAAGGTTCGAGGGCGTATATATGGACTGTACCGTTTATGTAAACGGGAAATCGGCGGGCGAATGGAAGTACGGATATTCAACGTTTGAATTTGAGATAAGCGACCTTCTTGTTGACGGAGAAAACCTGATTACGGTAAGGGTAAATTATCAGTCGCCCAATTCACGCTGGTACTCCGGAGCGGGAATATACCGCAATGTGTGGCTTAAAGAAGCGCCGAGAGTTCATATTGTCCCCGACGGCGTTTACATCAGCACAGAGGGCGGCGAGGTCACGGTTTCAACAGAGGTTATGCGCCCGGAGGGAACGGAAAACAGATTTTCAGTAAGACAGAGAATCGTCAGCTTAGAGGGAAAGACGGCGGGGGAAAACACCTGTGCATTAAGCGCCTTGGATATTGAAGCTGTTCCTGCCGTAATAAGGAAAAAGGGGTACAGCTATTCGGCGGCGGTGCAAAAAATCAAAGTGGAAAATGCGGCAAGGTGGGATATTGACAGCCCCGTCCTTTATACCATGATAACCGAGCTGTTGGACGGAGATAAGGTCATTGAGACGGAAAGCTGCCGTTTCGGGTTCAGAGAAATAGAATTTACCTGTGATAAGGGATTTTTCCTTAACGGCAGACACGTTAAAATTCACGGCTCCTGCGAGCATCATGATTTGGGGGCATTGGGCAGCGCTCAGAATAAAACGGCTTTAAGACGCCGACTTATGCAGCTTCGTGAAATGGGTGTTAATGCAATCCGCACAAGCCACAATATGCCCTCTGTGGAGCTTATGGAGGCGGCGGACGAAATGGGCTTTCTCATTTTGTCCGAGGGCTTCGATATGTGGGAAAGGGCTAAGACCGAATTTGATTATTCACGGTTCTTTAAGGAATGGGCGGCGATTGACACTGCCGCATGGGTAAGAAGAGACAGAAACCACCCCTCTGTTATCGGCTGGAGTATCGGCAACGAGATATACGACGTTCACGCCGATGAAAGAGGTCAGGAGATAAACTCCATGCTTGCCGCCAATGTAAGGCTTCACGATCCGAGAAGGAATGGATATATCACAAGCGGCTCTAATTATTTGGAATGGGAAAACGCTCAGAAATGCACCGACCTGTTTAAGCTTGCAGGGTATAACTACGGCGAAAGGCTGTACGAAAAGCAGCACGCACAGCACCCCGACTGGATGATTTACGGAAGCGAGACCTGCTCGGTAGTACAGAGCAGGGGAGTTTATCATTTTCCCCTATCCCGTACCGTTTTGGCAGATGACGACGAGCAATGCTCGGCATTGGGAAACAGCACTACCGGCTGGGCTGCGCCCAATACCGAGGGCTGCATTATTCCCGACCGTGACGCAGAATACTGTGCGGGACAGTTTATCTGGAGCGGATTTGACTATATCGGCGAATCCACGCCTTACAGCACGAAAAACAGCTACTTCGGGCAGATAGATACGGCGGGCTTCCGCAAGGACAGCTCATATATTTTCCAATCCGAATGGACGGATTATAAAGAAAAGCCCGTTATTCATATTTTCCCCTACTGGGATTTTTCGGAGGGGCAGGAGATAGATGTAAGAGTCACCACTAATGCCCCTTTTGCGGAGCTGTTCTTTAACGGGAAGTCCTTGGGAAGAAAGCATATCGACCACCTTCACGGAACCGAACTCACCGCAAATTATTTGCTGCCCTACAAAAAGGGAGAGCTTTCGGCGGTTGGTTATGACGAGGACGGGCAGGAAATAGCGAGGGAAACACAGCGTTCCTTTGGCGATACCGCAAGGCTTGTGTTAAAGCCTGACAAGGAAAGAATGTGTGCAGACGGGCGGGATCTTATTTTCGTTGAGATTTCGGCTGAGGATAACGAGGGCAATTTTGTTGCCAACGCCAACAACAGAGTTAATGTTGAGGTTAAAGGACAAGGACGGCTTGTTGGGCTTGACAACGGGGACAGCACCGACTTCGAGCAGTATAAGGGCAAATCAAGGCGGCTGTTTATGGGCAGGCTGTTAGCTATTGTTGCGGCTAAAACAATCGAGGGAGAGATAACGGTAAGAGTTTCTTCCCCTGCTCTTCCCGATTGTGAAATAAAGCTTTATTCCGAGGACGCAGGAGGAGCGGCGGGAGTTTCGGCGGTGGAAGAAAATACCGATTTTAAGCCCGACAGCGCTTTGGGGTATGATGAAATCCCTGTGAGAAAAATCGAGTTTTGTGCGCCTGCATTAAAGCTTGACGGTAACCGCAGAGAAATTAAGGTTCAGGTTAATGTATATCCTCAAAATGCAAGCTACAAAGAGGAGATAGAGTTCAGAATTACCAACGAGGTGGGCATCGCCTCTAATCTTGCGGAGATAAAGAGCGCCAAAAAAGGCGTTGTCACCGTTAAAGCCAAAGGCGACGGAAGGTTTTATCTAAGAGCATTGTGCAAAAACGGCACCGACAAGTACCGTGTACTTAGCGCTGTTCAAATGGACGCAGAGGGGCTTGGAGCCGCTTCCTTTAACCCTTATGACTTTGTTATCGGAGGCTTGTACACCCTTTGCAGCAAGGGCAAGGTAGGCAACGGCATTGAAAGAGGCGCAGGCTTCGAGGGGGAAAACGCCTGGTTCGGCTTCGAAAATACCGATTTCGGAAGGGTCGGCAGCGATACCGTCACCGTTCCCATTTACGCTAACTGCACCACTCCCGTAGGCATAAAATTTTACGACGGCATACCCGATAAGGGCGGCGAGCTTATAGGCGACTTTGTGTATCACGAGTCTCCCGAATGGCTTACCTACAAGCCCAATACATTTAAGCTTTCAAAGGTTTTGAAAGGAGTGCACACCCTTGTGATGATGTCCTCGGACAGGTATCATGTTAAGGGATTCAGCTTTGAAAAGCCCGACGCCGAATTTATGATACACAAGGCGGCGGAGTTCGAGAAGATTTACGGCGACAGCTTTAAGGTTGAAGATGAATATGTTACGGGTATCGGCAATAATGTGGTTTTGGATTTCGGGGAGTTCGACTTTGATACCCCTCCCGCTTCCATTGTGATTTCGGGAAAATCGGAATTGCCCTTGAACAGCATTCACATCAACTTTAAGAATGAGGAAAACAGACGTATTATTGCGGAGTTTGAGGGCTGCAATCAATATACCGAAAGGCGCTTCCCTCTTGAAGGTATTTCGGGTAAAGGGGCATTGTCCTTCACCTTCCTTCCCGGAAGCAGCTTTGACTTTGGCTGGTTCAGATTTGATAGAAATAATTAAGAGAGTGAACAGAATGGAAATAGAAACCGAAAGGCTTTTTATGCGGGAGCTTAAGCAATCTGATTTTGAGGATTTGTGCAGGATATTGCAGGACGAAGAGGTTATGTACGCTTACGAGGGCGCTTTTAATGATACGCAGGCGCAGGAGTGGTTAGATAAGCAAATTGCACGGTACAAAAACGACAGCGGGTTTGGGCTTTTGGCGGTTATCCTTAAGGAAAACGGCGAAATGATAGGACAGTGCGGTCTTACCCTTCAGGACTGCATTGACAAAAAGGTTATCGAGGTGGGGTATTTGTTTCAAAAAGCCTATTGGCATAAAGGATATGCTATTGAGGCGGCAAGGGCTTGTAAGGAATACGCATTCAATGTCTTAAAGGCGGAGGAAGTGTTTTCAATTATAAGAGATACAAATATTCCCTCTCAAAGGGTTGCGGAAATAAACGGAATGACAAGAAGGGGAGAATTTGTAAAGCACTATCGGGGAGTCGATATGCCCCACTTTATTTATTCGGTAAAGCGCAGTGAAATATAAATTAAGCGCCGACTATTCGGCGGAGGAAAAAGAATTTCTTAAAGCTAACGGCTGTGAAATTTTAACCGAAATAACTCTGTCAAAAGCCGACTTTTCCGAGAATGAGTGCCCTCTTAGAATGTTCAGGTATTACGGAAGCTATATCGGGGAGATAGTTGACGATGAAAGCGGAGAGCCTGTCTGGGCGCTTCTCGGCAGGTACAAGGGCGTATACCGTTTTACATCGATTTACGCCGATTTGAAAGCTTTGGAGGAAAACTTGTAGTCAATATGTTCAGAATAAACTTTCAGCTCAGGGAGCTTGACAGGATTGTACCTTGGGGAGAAAGAGAAAAGGGCGGCAATTTGCATTGGTTTGCACTTACAGACGCCCTTTTATGGATAACCGCAGGGGAAAGCACAATATACGAGTATTCCGAAGCGGCATTGGAGCGGTGGAAGGAATATGAGAACAACCCCAAATACAATGATTATTATCTTTCAAGATTCTTGGAGGACTTTTCACACACCTTCAATTATATAAGAGAATCGATACCTCGGTATCTTTATGATATTGCCGGCGATTTTTGCAGATTGACCGACAGCTGGAGAGAAAGTCATTTTGATGACGAGGACGATGTTTTCGATAAGTTTTATGATAACGAGTACCTGCCGCTGACGGAATGGTTTTCCGGGCGTATATTTGATTCGGGGCATTTAATCGGCGGTCCGCTGATAGGCTGTTTCAGGTGCGAAGATATGATAAAAATTTATTGGGAAAGCGATTACTTGTTTGACGATGGGCAGAGTATCTGGAGGTATCCCAAGGGTGTTTACGAGCTGCCGTATAATGAGTTTTACAAAGAGGTTAAGAATTTTTTCAGCCGTTTTTATGAGGAAATGGACAGACAGGTTGAGCTTGCACTGCAAAAGGATTGGGGCGGCGTGGAGCTTGATAAGAAGAGGCTTTCCGAAGAAAATGAGGAAAGAAAAATCGGCTTTGACAGACAGATAGCTTTTCTCAGCGGGGATTGTAAGCAAACGGATTGGGAAAAAGTCAGGGCGGCTTATGAAAAAATGGAAAAAGAAATGAAAATATGATTGGAGAACAATATGGAACTGTCACAGTTATTCAAAAGCGTAATTGAACAGGACAGATGTGCGGTCGTAATCTGCAATCTGAATCACGAGATTGTATATATGAACCCTGCGGCAATCGACAGGTACTCTAAACGGGGAGGGGCAGAGCTTATCGGTAAGAATCTGCTTAATTGCCACAATAAAGAGTCGGGAGAGAAGATAGAAAGGGTTCTCGATTGGTTCAAAAAGAGCAAAAACAACAATATCGTTTACACCTCCTACAATGAAAAGGAGAACAAGGACGTTTATATGACGGCGCTTCGCAATGATAAGGGAGAGCTTATCGGCTACTATGAAAAGCATGAATACAGAAACAGGGAAACGGCGCAATTTTATTGTTTAAATTAGGAATTTTCCCGAAGCTGTTTTATAAAAATAGGGCAATGCCCAAAAAAGAAAGGTAAATAAAATGAACGTTTGGCATGACATTAATTCGGACCGCATCACCCCTCAGGATTTTTTGGCAATCATAGAAATATCCAAGGGCAGCAAAAACAAGTACGAGTTGGACAAGGAAAGCGGAGTTCTTATTCTTGACCGCATTCTCTACACCTCCACCCACTACCCCGCAAACTACGGGTTCATTCCCAAGACCCTTGCGGACGACGGAGACCCTCTTGACGTGCTTGTACTGTGCAACGAGCCTATTCAGCCTATGGTGCTTGTACAATGCTATCCTATCGGGGTTATCACTATGGTTGACAATGATAAAAACGACGAGAAAATTATAGCTATCCCCTTTGAGGACCCCACATATAATTCTTATCGCAGCATTGAGGCGCTGCCCCAGCATATCTTCCAAGAAATGCAGCATTTCTTTACCGTTTACAAGCAGCTTGAAAATAAGCACACGGCGGTAAACGAGGTAATGGGGCAAAAGGCGGCTATTGAGGTTATAAGACAGTGCATTGAAAATTACAAGGAGAAGTATGGAGATGAGCAGTGACCTGATTTTGGCAAGCGCTTCTCCAAGACGAAAGGAGCTTTTCGGGCTTATTTCCGACAGCTTCAGAATTGTTCCCGCACTAAGCGACGAGGTGATTGACTATACCCTGTCGGAAGGCGAGATAGTTAAAAGCTTGGCGGGGAAAAAGGCGAAGGAGGTTTCCGAAGGTTTCCCGAACAGCGTTGTTGTGGGAGCGGACACCATGGTTTTCTGTCAGGGAAAGGCATTGGGAAAGCCAAAGGATTCAAAAGACGCAGAGGAGATGCTGACCTTCCTTTCGGGAAAGGTGCACAGCGTTTATACCGGAGTTGCCGTTGCAAACAAAGGGAATATTCTGAAAGCGTTTTCCGAGGAAACGGAGGTTGAGTTTTACCCCCTTTCCTCCGAGGAAATAAAACGGTATGCTGACAGCGGCGAGCCTATGGATAAGGCGGGAGCATACGGCATTCAGGGAAAGGGAGCGCTGCTGATAAAGGGAATAAGGGGAGATTACTACAATGTTATGGGGCTTCCCGTGGGGAGACTGTATAGGGAATTGGAACAGATTCTTAATAGCATTAGGTAATTATTTCTAAAAGTGAAACTGAGAATTTATGATTTTGGTAGAAAGTCGCTTTTGACAATATAACCCGGTTCAAACGCTTGATTTTTTCATATTCCTATGATAAAATTACAATGTATGATTGTGTATTTTACTTAATAAATGCAATAAACTAAATTTACATACATAAGATAATGCGTGAGGGCTTTTGAAAGGGACTATTATGGAACGGCATTACAGATACGATTATGAAGTGAGATTCAAAAACGGCAGCTATGAATTTATTACCGGAAACTCTGAGTTTTATAAGCTTTTGAAGGAGGATTTTTTCATTACCTTTGACAGCCTGCTGACGGACTGCTCAAAGGGAATTCTTGAGAAAGCAACAAAACAGCATAACTGTAATCAGCCCTTCGGGTTGGAAATGCTTTTACATAATAAGGAAAGCCGATTTATGCTTGCCGTCATTACAGAGGACAGCAATTCGGAATGCACTGTCCTTCGTATGGCGGAGTTGGAAAAGTTTTTTAATGACTACCGTGCGCTTTTATCGGAAAGGCAGGAGAACCTTGCCCTTTTGTCGCAGCTCGACTGCATTTGTTATTCATACGATGCGAAACAAAGCCTTGTTGCCTGCTATCATTATCATGACGGGAAAAGGGTTATCAGCAGCACCGAGCTGAGGCAGTGGGAAAAGGAATCCATAGAATCCCTGCCCGAACAGGCTCACGACAGCGTGACAAAATTTATCTCCAATCTGAAAAACGGGATAAGGACTTTTATCGGCGTGATTCCCGCCGGAAAAGACGGAGACAGCATAGATTATTCCGGCACAGCTATATATGACGGCGACGTTCATGTTAAAACGGTGGGCATTATCGGAAAAACAAGCAGGCGAACCATTGTAGACACAGTACGCCATGACCAGCTTACAGGCTTGTATCTTAAAGAGGACATAACCAATTATGCAAAAATGCTCATTGACGATCTAAAGCAAAAAACCGCCGTTGCCATAATCGACATTGACGATTTTAAAAATGTAAACGACCATTTCGGACACTCGGTAGGAGATATGGTGCTGAGAAAGTGCGCCGCAGTGATTGACGAAGAGTTGGGAGACTCGGGCAAGGCGGGAAGAATAGGCGGAGACGAGTTTTTTATAGTTATTGACAATTTCGACGGCATGGAATCAATTAAAAGCATTTTAAGGGCAATAAAGTACAACATAGCCGAAGCCTATTCCGATAAAAAAGACGGCTTCCATGTCACAACCTCTATCGGACTGACCGTTGCTCCCGATAATGCGGACAATTTCGGTACACTGTATAATTTAGCCGACCATATGCTGTATCTTGCAAAAAACAAGGGGAAAAACCGTTACATATTTTACGAGGAAGCAAAGCACGGCTCGGTGGCTGACATTTTACAGACCGGCGTGGACAAAATCGGAATCATCAGTAGAAGAGGCATCAGCAGGAGCGAAACTGTCTGCCGCATTTTAGACCTGATGTATTTGGGCAAAACCTTTTCGCCCGACGACATTCTCGACAGCATAGTAAAGCACTTTGGAGTTGAGCGCATTCTGCTTTTCAACAGAAGCGACAAAACCATTGTGGCGCAGGGCGGAAGCATTTTGCCTGAGGACGGCGACTTTGACAAGAAAATCGACTATGTTTATGACGAGCGGTTAGACAGATACTTTAACAATAATGTAATGGTAATAAACAATATTAAAACCTTCAGCACTCTTAACCCGGATATATACGAGAATTTTTTTAATCAGGGAATACGCTCCATAATGCAGCACAGGTTCGTGGGAAAAAACGGAAAGAATTATGTGATAAGCTACGAGTCTATTACCAACAACGACACTTGGCATATTGAGGATATGTATTTGTACAGAATGTTGGATCATATTTTGGTGAAATGTCTTTGATGATTTTAAGTATTAATCACAATAAAAACAGCGCTGCATACAATGTCTGATGTTCATTGTATGCAGCGCTTTTCAGTTAATTTGGGGCGTATCTGAAAACTAATACTATTCTCAACTTAAAAACATTCTAAAATCCAATCTCTACCAGTAATGCTTTTGATGATGTCAGCAGTTAAGGAACAAATAACGTCACAAAGTCTGTCAATAACCTTATCAAGAGTTTTGAAAACCTCGTTTTTAAAGCCTCTTTTTCTAATTTCTTTCCAAATTTGTTCAATCGGGTTCATTTCTGGTGTATAAGGTGGAATTGAAGCCATCTCTATATTTTCCGGTATGTTCAAGCCTTTTGATTTATGCCATGCCGCACCGTCACACACCAATATAATTTTATCCCTTGGATAAGCTTCCGATAGTTCTTCCAAAAAGGCGTTCATACAATCAGTATTACAATATGGCAGAACGCAGAAACAACCTTCGCCTGTTCTTGGCTCAACTGCTCCGTATGCTTTGTATTTCACCGTTTTTGTTAAGTGATACTAAATCTCAATTAAAATCAGACAAATCCACCGACCGGGACGTCCCTGCTCTGCGTCAGCCCGACTTGAAATATCCGCATATTCCTGCGTCGGGACTTCCTTGATCAGGAACGCCCCGCCCGTCGGCTTTGTCTTATTTTAATTAAGAATTAGTATGATACGATGCTTTCTCCCTCGCAGTTTGGATATATTCGAACGATTATGTTCAAGGTCGATCTTGACGGAAATTTCAGTTCGGAAGTGAAATCGTGATCGTCGGGTTGATTATTCCCCGTTAAATGCATTTTTGTAGATTTTGGTATTTTTGCTGTGTGTTATCAAATGTAATAATTTTTATTTTATATTGATGCTGCAAATAACAGAAAATTTGCTTTAATTGTATGGTAAAATAAAAATCCTTTTTGTCAGTGAATCACAACTTAATGTGACCAAAAAGATATTATGCCCACAAACGGCTGTATAAATCCATTTATGGGCATAAATCTTGTAAAAAACAGGATTGCGTTTCCATAGACATTTTCGACACAAAAGTGGATTCGAACTCCCCCGAAAAAATATTTTGAATTGTTCCCGCCCCGTGTGGCAAACCGCTCATGCAGTTGATTTGCTCTCAGGTATTCATACTCACCGGCATTGATAGCCTCAATGTATTTGTTAAGTTTAACCACCTTGCCTCTTCCTACCTGCCTCCACCACGCTAAACTGTATTATTAACGTCATTCATACAAAATCCCGCAGAAAAGCATATGAACCGTCTCGGTGACAAACAAATCCCTTTGCAGCTTGTCCTCCAAGTCATACCCCACTATCTCCGCCGAATTTTCCCCTGTCATAAACGCAGCCTGAAGCGCCGAGTTAAGCACAAATCCAAATATCAGTCTTTTTCTTCTGTCGGCGGCGTTCTTGACGGAATTTGCAAATGCGGTGCGGGTAGCCGCCGAGTTGCTTTTGGGGGTGTAGTTATTTAAATCGCTTAGTACAAAAATTTTTGCAATGGCTTTATTTTCAAAAAAGAAGTCCAAAACCTTTTCCGCCTGACTGATTATCCTGTCCTCGTCCGAGTCGGCTCTGACGTCCTCTGCCGAATAAAAGCAAAGCAGTATTTTATTGACAATGCGCTGAACGCAGGTTTCAATAAGCTTTTCCTTACTGCCGAAATGGTAGTTTATAAGTCCCAGTGCGACTCCGCACCTATCGGCGATAACACGGGCGGTGACAGGCTTTAGGTCGCCGCCGTTTTCCTCGATAAGCGCCGTGGTATTCCTGATTATTTTTTCTTTGATTTTGTTCATAATGCGCCCCCTATTTGCCCACACAGAACCTTTTGAATACCTGGTCGATTATTTCCTCGCTGACATTTTCTCCCGAAAGCTCCGCCAATGCGTCAAGGGCGGATTCGAGCATCACTCCCGTTGCGTCAAGAGTAACTCCGTCCATTATTCCGGCAATGGCGGTCTCAAGGGCGTCATAGGCTCTTTTTGCCGCTTCTCTTTGCCTTTCGTTGGCGATAAATCCCGCCGATATATCGAGCTTTTCGGGGTTGATAAAGCCTGCTGCAACAGCGTCAAGCTTTTTAAGTGAATCGGGGTTGTTGGCGGAGATTTCCGTAACCTTACCGAACTGGGTGGCAAGATACGCCATATCGAGACGGTTTTCAAGGTCAAGCTTGTTAATAATGCAAAGCACCTTTTTCCCTCTCAGCTTTTCGATAAGACGGTAGTCCTCTTTTTCAAGAGGTCTGCTGTTGTCGAATACCGCAAAGACAAGCTGTGATTCCTCTAACCGCTTTTCCATTTTCACCACGCCTATCCGCTCAACGGGATTATCCGTTTCCCTTATTCCGGCGCAGTCCGCAATGCGAAGCAGCATACCGCCTAATATAACGTTTTCCTCCACAATATCCCTTGTGGTGCCTTCAATATCGGTGACAATGCTCCTTTCACAGCCTGCAAGCAGGTTCATAAGGGTTGATTTCCCCACATTGGGCTTGCCCACTATGGCGACGCTTATGCCGTCTCTCAGCGCCTGACCTATATCATAGCTTTCCAGCAGCAGATGAAGTCTTAAGCGGCAGTCCGAGAGCTGTCCTAACTGTGAGCGTATCTCGAAGCTGTCCAAGCCCTCGTCGGGATAGTCTATCCATGCGGAAATCTGTACCGCAATATCAAGTATGGTTTTCTTTATTTCCGATATGCGCTTATACAAAGCCCCGTCCATTTGGGCGGCGGCGCATTTTATATACTGGTCGCTTTTTGAATTTATCATATCCGCAACCGCTTCCGCTTGCGTCAGGGTGAGCTTTCCCGCCATTAACGCCCGCCTTGTAAACTCGCCCGCTTCCGCCATTCTTGCCCCTGCGTCAAGACAGGCTCTCAGCACTCTGCGTGTAATAAGCACTCCGCCGTGACAGGTTATCTCCGCAACGTCCTCGCCCGTAAAGCTGCGGGGCGCTCTGAACACAAGCAAAACGCCGTCGTCAAGCTTTATTCTCTCGCCCTTCTCCATTCCGTAAATACCGCCGTAACAAGCGGTATACCCTTCCATTTCGGAAATCTTTTTCCCTTTGGCGGGCTTAAACACCTTTTCGGCAACCTCAAAAGCGTTTTTTCCGCTTATTCTGATAACGGATATGCCGCCTGTTCCGTTGGCGGTGGCGATTGCCGCAATTGTTGACATAATTATACCTCGTTATTGCTTCTTTTTCCTAAAGAAAAATCCTTTTTTCTTTTCCTTTGATTTTTCGGGGGCAATGGGGGCTTCTAATACGGACGGTGCGGCTTCCTCCGAAAACGCTGCCGCTTCCGTTTTTCCTTCCTTCAGCCGCATATCGTCCTCATCGCTGAACACGTTGAACAGGAAAGGCATTTTGTTAAGCTCGCTGCCGGTATCGTTCAAAAGGTAGGTGTGAATATTTTTGGGAGTGTCTATTGTATAATTTTCTTCGCCCCCGTCTAAAAGCAGCTCCAGCCGCTCCTCCATATAATCCTTAAAATTCTCTTCCATATCACGGTAATATTCCTCGGCGGCAATGTTGTATTCCTCGGCGGGGCTTTTTCCGCCCACTTCAACCAAGTGTATGCCTCGGCGAATCTCCTCGGTATACTCCAAATAGCCGCTCCAGAACCTGTTGACGACGGCAAGGGCGGTTTTCTGCTCCAAGCTCCTTACCTTTTCCTCGCCCAATTTCTCCACAGCCTCCGAATAGCGTTCACAGCCGCTCCAAAGCTTTAAGCCGCTGCCCTTAAGTATCCTTTCCTTTGTCTCAAAAATCTGGTCTCTGTGCTTTTCGCCTATCATGGTAAACTTCATCAGCCGCTCGCGAACGTCAAAGCTGTCCCCCTCGGAAATGCGCTGTATTCTCTCCACCTCTCGGAGCAGAACCTTGTCCTCTATAGCCTCTTTAGTCGCCTTGGGAATATGCTTCGGAGGCAAAAGGGAATTAAGCTTGTACTTATCCATTATAGGCTCGTCCAATGCCACAAAGCGGCGGCTTTCCCCCGGGTCTCCCTGCCGTCCCGACCTTCCCAAAAGCTGTTTTACTATTCGTCCGCTTTCGGGCATATAAGTTGATATTACAAGAAGTCCTCCCGCCTTCAATGCTTCGTCTCGGTTTTTCTCGTCCTTTCCTCCCAAGCGTATGTCAACGCCTCGTCCCGCCATATTTGTGGAAATGGTAACGGCTCCAATATCTCCCGCATTGCCGATTATTTCGGCTTCGGCGCTGTCGTTTTTGGCGTTCAGCACCGTCGCTTCTATGCCTCTTTCCTTCAGCATTTCATAAAGCTGCTCGCTGTCGGAAATGCTTTCCGTGCCGATAAGAATGGGCTGATTTTTTTCATGGGCGGAGGTTATTGTATCTGCAATTGCTCTCCATTTTGAGCCGCTGTCAAAGTAAATGCTCATTTCCCTGTCGGTTCTGCGGCTGGGGAGATGAGGAGGGATTTTTTCAAAGGATAAATCGTATATCTGATAAAATTCTTCCTTAGAGTCCTCGGCAGTGCCTGTCATTGCCGACAGAAGGCTGTATTTCCTGATGAAATACTGCAATGCGACGCTGCCCATTACAACGCCTCTTGCAGTGACCTTTAATCCGTGCTTAAGCTCTACCGCCGATTGAAGTCCGCCGGGGTAGTTGCGGTTTTCGGCTACTCTGCCCGTGAATTTGTCAATAAGGAGGATTTTTCCCTCGCGGCAGATGTAATCCGAATCCTCCTTTAAGAAAAACCTCGCCTTAAGACAGTCGTATATTTTGCTTAAAAGCTCGGTGTTTGATTCGTCATAGATGTTGTCAATGTCAAAATGCTCCTCTGTTTTAGCGGCGCCCTCGTCGGTGAGAAATACATTTTCGGTTTCAAGGCTTATTTCGTAATCCTCTTCGGTAAAACCGCTTACAAATTGTGAGACCGCCTCAAGCTGTTCGTCGGATTTTATCTCGGTATCTCCCGCAACCACCATAGGAATCCTTGCTTCGTCTATCAGAAGCGAATCCGCTTCGTCCACTATTGCCGCTTCAAATGTCTGTCCCGTGGTTTCCTTGGGGGATTGGGCGGTAAAGTCTCTCAGATAGTCAAAACAGCACTCTCGGGCGCTTATATAAAGCACGCTGCTGCTATAGCCCGCTTTTCTTGCCTCAAAATCGGATTTCTCGGTAATCAGGGCGGTATCCGTTCCCAAAAGGTCGTATATGGGCTTCATCCAGCCTCTGTCACGGCTTGCAAGGTAATCGTTAAATGTCAGGATATGAACCCTTCTCCCCTGCATATTGTGCCACGCAGCCGCAAAAACCGCCGCCATGGTTTTGCCCTCGCCGGTGGGCATTTCTATGATTTTTCCTTCGGTCAGGGCTCTTGCAGCCAAAAGCTGTTCGGGAAAGGGAGTTTGCCCCAACCCCTTTTCGGCGGCAATGTATACTGCGGCAAAGAGATATTTCATCGCCTCCGTGCTTTCAGGTTCTTCTCCCCTTGCCTTTTCCAAAAGGTTTTTTATATCAGAATTATATTCTTTAACATATCCGCAAATATCGGAAACGAATTTTTCATCAGCCGTCGCCATTTTTTAAGCTCCTTTTTTTCTTAGGAATATACCTTACTGTAAACCGCATATTCTCTGATAGCATTGTTTTAAAAATTATATCATAAATAGCAAAAAAAGTAAAGACGGCGGAGAACAATTGACAATGTACAACGGAGAACGGACAATTGCGGAGAATATTTCAAAAAGCTATTGCAAAATGTATCAAAATATGCGACAATATAAGTGTATTTGAAAGGCAGCATATTGAAAGGAGCATAAAATTAAAATGAACAATACAGCGTGCGTTATACTGGCGGCAGGGGACGGCAAAAGAATGAAGTCCAACAAGCCGAAAACCCTGATGAAGATTCTCTTTAAACCTATGTTGGGCTGGGTATTGGACAGTGCGGAGGCGGCGGGCTTCGATGAAACCTGCATCGTTGTGGGCAGCGGCGAGGATATGGTCAGAGCTTATTTGGACTCACGGGAAAAGAATTATACCATTGCGCGCCAGACTGTCAGAAAAGGCACGGGGCATGCGGTAATGCAGGCGGAGGAGGTGCTTAAAAGCTGCAAGAACGTGCTTGTGCTCTGCGGAGACGCACCCTTTATCGACTCTGAGACTATTAAAGGCGCTTATGAGGTTCACAGCGGAGGAAGCTGCGGAGTAACCGTTATTGCCGCAATACCCGACGACCCGTTGGGCTACGGCAGAATAGTGAGAGACGAAAACGGCGATTTGCTCAGGATAGTGGAGCAAAAGGACGCTTCCTTTGAAGAAAAGAAGATAAAGGAGATAAATTCGGGAGCCTATTGGTTTGACAGCGAGTCATTGCTTAAGGTATTGCCCAAGCTGTCCGACGACAATGCTTCGGGAGAATATTATCTTACCGACGCAGCGGCGGAAATAAGGGCATTAGGTAAAAGGGCGGCAGTATACACTGCCCAAAACAAATATATAGTTTTAGGCGCTAATTCAAGAGCAGATTTAAACGTCTTAAACACCTACGCAAGAAGGAAAAAAATCAGAGAGCTTATGGAGAGCGGCGTGGAGTTTCCCTGCACAGAGGGAATTATTATCGGCTGCGACGCCCAAATCGGTATGGACACGGTGATTTTGCCTAACACGATTATAAGAGGGAAGTGCAGGATAGGTTCAAACTGCGAAATAGGACCCAACTCCCTTTTGGAGGACACGGTAGTAGGAGACGGAGTGACACTGAATAACGTTCAGGCATATCAGAGCGTGGTTGAAAGCGGCGCTCATATAGGTCCCTTCTCACAGCTTCGCCCCAATTCACATATTGGTCAGAATGTTAAGATAGGCGATTTTGTGGAGATCAAGAACAGCAATATCGGCGAGAAAACCTCAATGGCTCACCTTACATATGTGGGGGACAGCGATGTGGGCAGGGGGGTAAACTTCGGCTGCGGCTGTGTTACCGCTAACTATGACGGCATCAACAAGTTCCGCACCAAGATAGGCGACGACGCATTTATCGGCTGTAACACCAATCTTATTGCTCCCGTGGAGATAGGCGCAAACGCCGCCACCGGGGCAGGCTCCACCATAACGGGAAATGTGCCCGCCAATGCGTTAGCGGTTGAAAGGTCAACCACAAGGATAGTAGAAGAGTGGGAAAAAAATAAAAGACGACCCAAAAAATAAAAAATAGACCTCCTCGGAAACCGGAGAAGCGCCGTATGACGCAGCAATTTTGCTGTCAGGCGAAGTCCGGTTTCCGCAGGAATACTGTATGTATTTCAAGGGAACCGGACAAAGCATGACAGTAAAAGGGCAAGTCAGACGGTGCTTCGGAGGTTTCCGAGGAGGTCAAATAAAGGAAGTGCAAAAGATGAATTTACACGGCAAAGAAATCAAGATTTTCGCTTGCAGCACTCAGCGGGAAATGGCTCGGAAGATAGCCCGCACCTTAGGGCTGCCCTTGGGAGATTCCGAGATGGGAACCTTCAGCGACGGGGAGATAAGCTGTTCCATTAACGAAAGCGTAAGAGGCTCGGACGTTTTCGTTATTCAGTCTACCTCCTATCCCGTGAATAAAAACCTTATGGAGCTGCTGATAATGACAGACGCACTGAAAAGAGCCAGCGCCGCCAGCATTACCGCCGTTATCCCCTATTTCGGCTATGCAAGACAGGACAGAAAGGCGAAAAGCAGAGACCCTATTTCGGCAAAATTAGTGGCTAATCTGATAACGGTTGCGGGAGCGGACAGGGTGCTGACTATCGACCTTCACAGCCCTCAGATACAAGGCTTCTTTGACATACCTCTTGACCATTTACAGGGCGTTCCGGCTCTTGTGCCTTATTTCAGGAACAAATTCGAGGGAAAAGAGGATAGTCTTATTTGTCTCAGCCCCGACGCAGGCTCGGTTTCAAGAGTGAGGAACTTTGCTTCTAAAATGGGAGTGGGCTTTGCCATTATCGACAAAAGGCGGCAGAAGGCGAACCACTGCGAGGTAATGAACTTAATCGGCGAAGTGAGAGACAAGACGGTTATCATTGTAGACGATATGGTGGATACGGCAGGAACTCTCTGCAATGCGGCAAAGGCGGCGGTGGAGATAGGAGGAGCCAACGAGGTTTTCGCCTGCGCTACTCACGGGGTATTGTCGGGACCCGCAATCGAGAGGATAGAAGCCTCTCCCATAAAGGAGCTTATACTTCTCGATACCGTGCCTATCAAGGAGAACATATGCAGTAAGATAAAGCTTGTGGATTCAAGCTCCTTGTTTGCACAGGCAATTGAAAGAATATATACCGACAAGCCTCTGTCTATCTTGTATTAACAGTAAAGGATAATAAAACAATGGACGATAACGGCAACAATATTGAACAAAACGAATCGGTACGGGAAGCGGCAACAGCCGAGGAAGGCAATACCAATGCCCCCGATATTATGAGGTCGTATAAATCGGACTGTCTTCGATTGGGCTTCTTTCTGACATTAACGCTGCTGCTTCGTGAGCTGGCGGCGGGGCTTGCTCCTTTTTTCGGCACTCTGATAGAGCGGCTTAATATTACAAATACAGAAGCGGCATACTCGGTAAATCTGATTTATTCGGCGCTGTTTTGTCAGATACTGCCTTCGATTTTAGCAGTGGTAATGCTGAAATACAGCTTCAAAAACCTTTGCGGCGGATTTAAAGTACCTAAGAACAGCAAAAAAGCCTTTGCAAACTTTCCCGCAATGTACGGAGCGGGAATGACGGTAAACCTTATTACAATGGCGGTTATGAATCTGATACTCAAAAAGGGAACCATAGGCGATTCCATAGACAGCACCGGGTTTCAGCCGCCTACATTGGCTTGTTCCTTCATTTGGTTTGTGCTGGCGGTGATTATTGCTCCCATATTTGAGGAATTTATATTCCGTGGTGCGGTAATGACGCTTCTGAAGCCTTATGGGGGAGGAATGGCGATTTTTGTCTCCGCCTTTTGCTTTGGAATTTATCACGGAAATTTTCAGCAGTTTTTCTTTGCCTTTGTTTTGGGAATAGCCTTGGGCTACATTGCCTGCGCCACAAATTCAATTTTCTGCACCACCTTCCTCCACGCTATGTTTAACGGGGTAAGCGGCATACTGATGATACTTATTTCAACGGAGCCTGTGAAAATACGCTCCCTTGACCCTACGGCGGAGCTTACCGACGGGGAAAGCTTTGTGATAACCCTCTACGCCCTGTTCTTAATAATAATCGTCGTCACCGCATTGGCAGGTTTAACAGCAATGATAAATAAGCTGCGGAAAATAAAAAGATACCGCATACCAAAGGTATGGGGCGAGGTGGGAAACGGCAGAAAAATGGCGATAATGCTGCTTACAATATCAATGATTTCTGCGGTGATTCTGATGATTGACGTTATGGCGGGGGGACTTCTCGGAGACAAGCTTGCAGAATTTATTAATGCGCAGATGGGGAATTAAGCAATAATGAACGAATTACTTGAAAACAGCTTTATATTGCCGGATAAAAACAAGGAAAGGTCGGAATTTAAGCGGACGCTTATTAAGCTTGGAATATTCGGCGTTGTTTTGATTCTGAATAATCTGCTGATAGTGCAAATTTTAGTTTATCCATTTGCGTTAATTTCGGAATATGTGTACAGTATAAGCTTTGACCTGTATTATTTTCTCTATTGGACAACAAACGAGATTTGCGTTTATCTTACGCCTATGCTCACATTGTATTTTTTGTTCAGAGACGATCTGAAAAAATTAAAGTATCCGAAGGACTCAGCGTGGGAAAGGGATTCGGGGCTTATTGTGCCCTTGGTGTTTTTTTCAAGCTCCTTTGTCGGCTCGGTGGCGACAATAATCACCGAGACCATAGCGGATATTCTCGATAAGCTTTTCGGGACGGGAGAGATACCCGACGCAATGGAGGGGACTATCCCGCCCGAGGGTGAGACGGGCGGGCTATTGATAGTGCTGTTTTTCACCATTGCAGTTGCGCCGGTTTGCGAAGAGCTGATGATGAGGAAGCTAATTTTGTACCCCCTGAGAAAACACGGAAATTGGTTCGCCGTTATTGTATCGGCATTGGTATTCGGAGCGGTTCACGGGAATTGGGATCAGTTTCCCTATGCCTTTTCGGTGGGGATTCTCTACGGACTGTTGGCGGCTAAGTCCGGTTCGGTTATTCCCACAATGATATTGCACTCCGTTAATAATCTCCTTGTTATGGTGGGCAGCTATTTGACGAAGGTCACGGGGGAGATTGAACCCTTTATTACAATTCAAGGCTTTGTAACAGCCTTTCTCGGATTGTGCTTCTGGCTGGGAATTTTTGCGACGGTTATTTTGTTTGCGGTTAAGTTTCACAGGTTCCAATCGAAGCCGATTCTTGATACCGGGGAAAAGGTAAGGGCAATGTTGGTTAATCCCGGAGCGTATGCGCTTTTGCTGGCGTTGGTGCTGCTTATGGCTGCTTTATAGTTTTTTAAGGCTCAATATTATAAAGCTTATCCTCATACTCTCTGAACACAAGCTGAACGTCTAAATTTCCGTTCCTTGTCCTTATCTTATCTATCATTGCCTTTTGATCGGCGGATTTTTTAAGCTCCACATAGTAAACCACCTCAAACAATGCTCCGAAATCGGCGGTCTTGACCTTTTTAAGGCGGAAGCTGTCGGAATATTCCTGCAAAATGTCCGTGATGAGATTTTGGTAATTCAGGTTTTCGGGAACGGTCACTTTAAGAATAAAATGCTCGCATTTAGGCGTTGCATAACGGAATACGTCCATTAATACTATAACTGCCGCCAGCACCGCAGTAAATATAACAGCGTAGCCTATGTAGCCCAATCCGAGAGCAAGACCTACCGCTAAGGTAAAGAATATGTAGGTTATATCCTTGGGGTCGGCGGGGGCGCTTCTGAAGCGAATTATGGTGAATGCGCCTGCAAGGCTGAAGGCTCTCGCCACATTGTTTCCTATCAGCATAATTATTACCGCAATTATTAAGGGCAGCATAACAAGGGTGTTTGCGAATGAGGGAGTGTAGCCGCTGTTCTTATGAGTTTTCACATATAAAATGCTTATGGCAAAGCCCAAAACGATCGAACTTCCCAAAATTATCAGTATCTCGGGCAGCGTAAATGCCGCCGATAAAATAGAGGTGGTCAGAAATTCCATCTTATAATGTTATCCTTTCTTGTGTTGTCTCCTGACATTGCTGTGCTTTCCATGCGTTATAGGTTTTGTATTCGGTGCCGATTTTGCTGAAGCTCTTGCTGAATATTCCCAATTCCGACAGCAAATCCGCAAAATCCACCGGCATTGCCCCCGTAAACTTTACTTCCATAAGCCGCTTGTCGGGAGGTATCAGATGCCTTCCGAAGCAGCCCTCGGAAAGCGACAGGTTCTCTCTTCTTGCTAAAATATTTTTGTCAATGGTAAGGCGAAAGCTTTTGTCCTGTATTCCTACCATGGCTATGCGCTCATAGCTTAAAAAGCACATTGGTTCAACATGGTTGTGAGCGATAAAATAATCAATTTCCTTCAGCACCTGAGCCGTGACATAATCGGGGTTTTGGGGCTTTTTTCCGTTGTTCAGATAGCTTTTTGCTTCATCGTAGGTCAGCTTGGCTCTGCGCTTATTGACAACGCCGCCTATCTTTCGCTTAAGCTCCAAAAAGACGGTGAAATCCCCGCCGTCCGGCACTCCGTAGCTTCGCAGCCTTAATTTTTCTTTAAAATAAGGCTTGGCGACGGAACGGCGAATAACATCGTGCTGAGGGTTGTCAAAATAAATATTGAGTATGGAATAGCTTCCGTTTTTACAAAAGGAGTCGTATTCCATATGTTCCCTTAAACGTCCCTTCAATGCCTCATACTGCTCCATAGTCAGCAGAAATTTTTTTTCGCAGCGTTTAAACGTTTGTATGCTCATTTCCGTTACGGTTTCTCCTTGCGTATTTTTTGAGCGGCGGTTGTTGATTTCAAATTTATTTTATCAGCGGCATTTGTTCAACAAATGATAAGCGCTTGTTGGTTTTACGGTGAAAATTCAAAAATAGGTTGATTTATTTCATAAAATGTGTTAAAATATTTATGATTCAACTTTTGAAAGGATATTATTATGATTGATATAAGAGAGTTCGTTGATTTAAATCAGCTTCAGACGATACAGGATCTATTTTCCGACGCTACAGGCTTAGCTGCTATTGCAGTTGCCGCCGATGGAAAATATATCACAAAGGGAAGTAATTTCACAGATTTCTGCATGAAGTACACCAGGGGCAGCGAATTAGGCGCAAAACGCTGTGTTCAATGCGACAACGAGTGTACGGGTACATATTTTTGTCATGCAGGGCTTATGGACTTCTCCTCGGATTTAATTGTCGATGGCGAAAAGGTAGGCGCAATCATCGGCGGTCAGGTTCTCCCCGAGCCTCCCGACGATGAAAAATTCAGAGGGATTGCAAGAGAACTGGGAATAAAGGAGGACGCTTACATTAACGCTCTCCATAAGGTGCCTGTCAGAAGCGAAAAGGTTATCCGCGCTTCGGCGGAGCTGCTGGGCATTATTGTAAATCTGCTCTGCAACTTCCAGTATCAGAAATATATTGACAGCCACAGAATAAACACCTTTAACAATGAGCTTACAAGCATAAGCAGCAACATAACCTCCGCTAAGAACCATATGAAGGATCTTCACAACACGGCCACCATGGAAAATATCCTTGCAATAAACGCAAATGTCGAGGCGGCTCATGCAGGCAAGGCGGGCGTGGGCTTTGCGGTAGTTGCCAACGAAATAGGTCAGCTTTCCAAGCAAAGCGCCGAGGTTTATAAAGTGATAGAAAGCCTTGTTGACAGTATACAACATTCTGTCAATAAAATCAAGGATATAAACTGACTTAAATGGTGGAGCAATAACAAAAAAATTCCCGTCAAAGCCTTGTTTGTTGGTTTTGACGGGTTAAATTTATGTCGGAACATTTTAATAAGTATAAAGCTGTTATTAAGTAAAGTCGGCCTTCAATAAGCTGTCCGTTTCCGACGCTCTTTACATGATTTTATTTCAGCCCAACGTTACGCCTCAAGATATACGTCCTCAAAATCGCAGACGGTAACATCATGCTTAACTCTGTCTGCAACCTCGGCTCTTTTTGCGTTGTTGAATCTTGGAGTTGCTGCAAGGTAGCCTGTTACGCGGCGGATACGCTGAAAAGGAGTTGTGTCGTAATGATATTCTATATCAACATAGTTATTGTCAACTACGGTTATATCCATTTCGCTTATTTTCTTTTCGGGATAGAGGGTTCTTGCTCTGTTTACATATGCTTCTTTTTCGGCGTCAGTCATTGTTCCGCCTATAACGTTTACCTTGATCATTAGTGTTTTTCCTTTCGTGACAGTTTACTTGATTTCTTTTGCATGGGCTTATTTTGTTGTCCGAGTTATATTGTAGCACAATATGCTGTGGAATGCAATAGAAATTATTAGAAATTTTCAGAGGATAAATTTGGTTAATCCTACAAAGTTTTTCAACAGGCTCTTATTCAAAATAAGAAACTCCCCGTTCTGATTAACAAGGAGTTTCATATATAGTAATTCTGGATTTTCACCAACTTATTTCGGCAGCGAGGTCGGCGCATTGTGGATAAAAAGCTTACGCTCCTTTGCCACGGCGCGTCTTATCACCTTTAAGCGGCTGTCATCATAAGTTACTCTAAGCAAATACCGATTCCAATATCGGTCTTAATACAGCGAAAACCCCGATTGGTTATCATGAATACATTGTACAACAAAAGTTTGAATTTGTCAATACCCTTTTTTAATACTATTTCTAAGCCAATAACCGGAAACAGAATTTTTATGAGAAATATCCTCTGAATCACTTGACATTTGTTATAAAACCGTGTATAATATAAAGGACATGTAGGAGAAAAGTCAAGTGGGAGCTTAGCTCAGCTGGGAGAGCATCTGCCTTACAAGCAGAGGG